>JADZAF010000230.1 GCA_020852755.1 Bryobacterales bacterium | reverse complement strand
TGGGTGCGGCCAGTAAGGCGGCCGCCAGATACAGCTTGGAACAACGCACTACTCTTTTCCTCCGGATGTGGATTTGGTTCGAGTAAGTACATCATCCTGACAGGTGCGAAAACATGTCAACTTATCCCTGATAAGTCAATGTATGAATTCAGCACGGGCGCCGCGGTATGTGTGTGGGGTGCTACCTTGCAAGCGTTCCCTGCCAGCCGAAGTCCGTCTCCATGGCCCGTCCGCTGCGGGGGCTATGCGAACGAGTAAGTCGGTATCGCAGTTGTTCGAATGTCATTTTCCCCGGAAGCGTAGTGTCAGTCCGGCCATCACAGTGAAAGGAAATCCCGGAGTGCCGTGGATGCGCGCCATGGGCAGCTGGCCCGGCAGGCGGGAGATGAAGTAGTTTTGGGTCTCGTAGTAGGAGCGGCTGGTGAAGTTGTCCAGCGCCAGGTTCAGGTCCAGGCCGCGGCGGATGGCGCGGGAGACGCTCAGATCGAATACGGTGTGCCCGGCGGCCCGGATCCCTGCGTCTTCCCCGTCCAGGCGGTAGCCGCTGACGGCACGCATGCGGACCGACCCGCTCCATCCCCGCCAGGCCGACAGAGTCAGACCCGCGTGGGCCACGAAGTGGGGGGCGCGGTCCACATAGACGCGGGGCCGGGTGCCCCGGTAGAACGCGTTGCCGACCTTGGTCAGCCCGCCGTTCAAACTCAGGCGCCGGGTCAGAGCGAGCGAACCCTTCGCCTCGAACCCGTAGGCGCGGCTGGGTCCGAAGAACTCCAGCGAACCGTCGTCGGCGATGTAGACCAGCTCGTTGGAGCGGTCGATCCAGAACAGGTCCGTGGTCAGGGACAGCCGCCTGATCTGGTGCGAGGCGCCGGCCTGGAAGAAATCGGTGGCCGCCAGCAAGGTGCCGCGCGGCGACCCGGCCAGCCCCCGGGCATCGATCGAGGAGATGCCCCTCCCGTAATTGGCATGCAACGTCACCGGCAGGCGATGAGAGGGCGTGAAGGCGAAGTGCGCCTTCGGCTGCAGCCGCCCGGCGTACCGGCCGGCTGTGCGTGCCGGGTCCACCCGGTCCTCGACGTAGAAGCGGAAGGCATCGTAGCGCAGCCCGGCGCCCAATTGCAGGCGGCCCGCCAGCAGGCTGAGTGTGTCCTGGATGTAGCCTGCTCCGTTGGTCACCCGCGCGTGCGCGCGCGTGCTCACGTCCGTGGGGGTGCGGCCCAGGCGCGGGTAAAGCGCAACTTCGATCTGGTTGGCGTGAAAGTTGCCGCCCGCGGCCAGCAGGCCCGTCACCCCGGACCATTTCTGAGGACGCAGGTATTGCAGGTTGGCGCCCTGCTGCAGCCGGGAATCGTGCTGCTGGAAAGCGTCGCCCGTCTCCGGGTTGTTCAGGAAGAAGGTGAAGTTCGAGTACAGGTCCAGCAGCGAGCGGCTCACGAATCCATCCGCCCGCCAGACCGCCCCGCTTTCGGCCTCCTGGCGGAAGTACAGACCCAGCGTTCCGGCGAACCCGCGCCCGCCGCCTGTCGGATCGATGGCTCCGAAGCGGCTCAGCCGCCCGGCCGCCACCTCGTCCAGGGGAATCTGGCCCGAAGAGCGGAAGCGGTTCCCGCCGCCGTTGAACCTCAACCCCAGGCTGCGCATTCCGGAGAGCCGCCGGGTGAAGCCGGCCGTGAGATTGTCCCGCCGGTAGCCCAGCGGCTCGACAAACGGGCCGTCGGTGCGCGAGCCCTCGTAGGCCGCGAAGACGCTTCCGCCGGCGATGCGCGGGCTGAACGCCAGGAAACCGCGCAGCATGTTGAAAGACCCGGCCTGCAGCCGCGCGGTCCATTCGTCGGGCAGGTCCTCGCGCAGCCGTATATGGACCACCCCGAGCCCGCTGAAGTCGCCGTATTCGGCGCTGAACGGGCCGTTGATGATGTCCACTTCCGAGACCAGTTCGGGGCTCAGGGTCTTGAGAGCGCCCAGATAGCCCTGGCCGTGGCCCTGCGTCGTCTGGTTCTGCTGCACGTTATCCACCAGCACCTTGAGGCCTCCGTTGACGCCGCCGTGGTCCAGGTTGAATCCGAAGCGCCGCACTTCGATGGACTTGCCGCCGCCCTCGTGCTGGCCGGCGTCGATGCCCGCGGCCAGGAGGTGGAAGATCTGGTCGTCGCGCGAGAACAGCGTCTGGCGGAACACTTCTTCGTTGCGGCGCTCCATGCGGGGCTCCACCGGGGCGGCGGTGATGACGATGCGCTGGTACAGGGGCGGGATCACGGGATTCGGCTCCGCGGGGGCGGAGGTCTGCGCGCGGCAGAGCAGGGCGGAGAACAGGAGGATGACCAGCAGTAACACAATTCTCATAATCGTAATACGAAAGCGCCGCGCTTCCAAGCCGCCCCCCTCCTCACCCTCAGGTACGCGCGCGGCCCCCCCAACGGATTGCTGTTATACTGATCCCAGTTCCGGGCGAGGGGCCATCCGCTCATGAAATCCAGATCGGGCGCGCGCGCCGTAGCCTCTAAGATGGCCGCCGCCGGCCGTGGCGAAGCGCCGGCGGGCCTGTGGGTCCGCGACGAAGCCTGGGTGGAATACATCGAGCGGGCGGCGGCGGGTGACCAGGATGCACTGGCGAGCCTCTACGACGAATCGTGCCAGCTGGTGTACAGCCTCGCCCTGCGCATCCTCGGCGATGCGGCCGACGCCGAAGAGGTCACCCTGGACGTCTACTCCCAGGTGTGGCGCAACCCCCGCCGGTTCGACCCCGAGCGGGGCACCGTCCGGATCTGGCTGGCTACCCTGGCGAGGAGCCGCGCGATCGACCGCCTGCGCTCGCGAGCCGCCCGCCGGCAGCGCGAAGAGCCGTTTCCGGAACGCCCCGAATTTCCGGATACCACGGCCTGCCCCGAGGAGGCGGGCGCCGCCGGGCAGCAGCGCCGCCTGCTCGAAGCCGCCTTGAGGGAACTGGCGCCGGAACAGCGGGAAGCGATCGAGCTGGCCTACTTCCTCGGTCTCAGCCACTCGGAGCTGGCGGCCAGGCTGGGCCAGCCGCTGGGCACCGTCAAGACCCGCATCCGGCTGGGTATGATGAAATTGCGCGACCTGCTGCAACCCATCGCCTGCAGCGCGGGAAAGGCGTGACTATGGGGCATAGACGGGCGACCAACGAACTCCGGGAGCAGGCCGCGCTGTACGCCCTGGGCGCTCTCGAAGGCGAGCAGGCGCGCGCTTTCGAAAACCACTTGGGCGGCTGCGCCGTGTGCCGCCGCGAGCTGGACGCGTTCGAGCAAACCGTATCCCTGCTGCCGTTCTCGGCGCCGCAGCACCGGCCGCGTCCCGGCCTGCGCCAGGCGCTGCTGCAGAGAATCGGCTCCGAGCCGCAGGCTTCCGAAGGCCCGCAGGTGTGGAAGACCTGGCAGTCCAGCCCTCAGGGCGGGCTGCACGTCGTACGCGCCATCGAGGGGGAGTGGCAGGCAGTCGGAGAAGGCGTCAGAGCGAAGGCGCTCTACGTGGACCCGTCGCGCGACATGGTCACTATGTTGATCCGCATGGAGGCCGGCTCCACCTATCCCGCGCACCGCCACGGCGGCCCCGAGCAGTGCCTGGTGCTCGAAGGCGACCTGCGCGTGGGACCCGTGGTGCTGCACGCCGGCGACTATCAGTGCGCCGATCAGGACAGCATCCACGACGTCACCCGCACGGAGAACGGCTGCCTGCTGCTGATCGTCTCTTCCCGCCGCGACCAGCTGCTGGCCTGAAATCCAATCCTCTCTCCTTCCCCGTACATCACACTGAGCGGCGCGGAGAACCTTCCGGCCGCCGATCCAAGACTGGGAAAGGAAGAGCAATGCAGCATCCGAGAGATTACCTGGCCGTGACCCTGGCGCTGCTGATGGCCGCGCCGGCGAGTATCTTCGCCGCCAACCATCGCGAAGCGCCGATCACGGCTCTCGATCACAAAGCGGACATTACCGATGTCTACGCTTTTGTCAGTTACACAGCCGGACAGGATCCGGGCACGCAGCCGCGAAAAGTCACCATGATCCTGTGCGTGGATCCTCTGCTGGAACCCGCCAACGGACCGACCTGGTTCCCGTTCGATCCCGAGATCCTCTACGAGATCAAGGTGGACAACAACCACGACGCGGTCGAGGACGTGGTCTTCCGGTTCCGCTTCTCCACCGAGCAGCGCCTGCCGGGCGTCTTTCAGTCCTACGTGGGCTCGGGCAGCGGCGCATTCGCGCCCGGCACAACGACCCTGGTGGTTCCCCCGCGCATCGAATCCTTCGATTCCGCGGGCCTGGGATTGCGGCAGTCCTACCGGGTGAGCGTGGCGAGGAACGGGCAGGAAAGCGAGATCGTGAACGGCGACGGCTCGCCGTTCTTCGTGGTTCCTGCCAACGTCGGCCCGCGCACCATGGACTACCCCGCGCTGTTCGAGAGGGGCACGTACCGCTTGACGAACGGCGTTTCCCTGTTCGCGGGCACGGTGGACGATCCTTTCTGGATCGACCTCGGTGCGGCCTTCGACACCGCCAACCTGCGCGCCGCGGTGAACGGCGGGGTGCTGACGGCCGAGCAGGACGCGGCCCGCCAGAACGTTGCCAGCGACACGGTCTCCGGCTACGCGGTCAACGCCATCGCGATCGAGGTGCCGATCGAGATGCTGACAAGGGACGGCCGGCTGCATGCGGCCGGCGAGCCTGCCGCCACCATCGGCGTTTGGGCGGCCACCTCGCGGCCGCGCCTGACGGTACGGCGCTCACCGCTGCCGGCCCTCAGCAGCGAAGGCTACCGGCAGGTGCAGCGCATGGGCAATCCGCTGATCAACGAACTGCTTGTCGGGAGCGGTTTCAAGGACCGCTTCAGTATGGACCAGCCCAGGAACGACAGCCAGTTCTCCAACTTTTTCCTGGACCCGCTGATCGCACGGGTTCTGAATGCCCTGACGGCAGGGGCCGTGAAGATCCCGGCCGCTCCGCGGCTCGACCTGCTGCCGCTGGTGACTTACGCTCCGCCCATCGCGGCCGCGGGCACGCCCCCCGGCCCGGTCGCCGATTTGCTGCGCCTGAACACGGGCGTTCCGGCAACGCCGGTGGGCACGGCCAGCCGCCTGGGCCTGCTGGGAGGCGACCCGGCGGGGTTCCCCAACGGGCGGCGCCTCCTGGACGATGTGGTGGACATCACCCTGCGCGCCGGTGTGGGCGGGGTGCTGGCCGCGCCCTTCCCAGGCTACACGCCCGGGATCAACGACCGGCTTGGCGACGGGGTGAACGTGAACGACGCGGAGTACCGCACCGAGTTCCCGTATCTGGCCGACGCCCCCGACGGGCGCAACCGGCGGCATCTCGATCCGGGTGAACCCGGGTGTACAGCCGGCCGCGGGAACCCCTGCGCCAACTGATCGGGAGTGGCTGCCGGCTCCGGCCGGCGGCCACCCGGCAATTTCCTGATGGAGGTTCACATGAAAGCTCTGATACTGACCGTGACTTCAGCGGCGGCGCTTTGCGCTCAAACGCCCCCGCCGTTCGCCTCGCCGGCCGCCCGGAGGATTGCAGCTGCCCAAGAGGCTGTCGCCAAAGACCCGGGGCGGTACCAGGCCCGCAACGATCTCGCCCTGGCGCTGGCGCGCCGGGCGCGCGAAACGTCGGACCCGGGCTACTACGCAAGAGCCGCGGAGGCGGTGCGCGAATCCCTCCGGCTGGCTCCGGACAATTACGAAGCCCGCAGGATCGAAGCCTGGGTGCTGCTGGGAAAGCACGAGTTTGCCAAGGCGCTGCAGGCCGCCCAGGCGCTCCGGCGGCGCATGCCCGACGACGTTTTGGTCTACGGCTTCCTGGCCGATGCCCATGCCGAGCTGGGCAACTACAAGGAAGCGGAAGAGGCCGTGCAATGGATGCTGGACCTGCGGCCGGGCAATGTCCCGGCCCTGACCCGGGCGGCCTACCTGCGAGAGCTGTTCGGCGACATTGACGGCGCCATCGAACTGATGGACCAGGCCTACCGGCGAACATCCCCGCTCGAAGTCGAGGACCGCGCCTGGATCCTGGCTCAGCTCGCCCATCTGCACCTGATCTCGCAGAGGACCGAGAGCGCCGAGCGGGCCCTGGCGGAAGCCCTGAAGCTGTTCCCCGGATATCACTACGCTCTGGGAGGGCTGGCCGAGGTCCGCACGGCCCAAGGCAGGCACGCCGAGGCGGCCGGTCTCCTGGAGCAGCGCTACCGGGCGGCGCCCCATCCCGAGAACCTGTACGCGCTGGCGGAGGCTCTGCGGCGGGCGGGGCGCCGGCGGGAGGCGGCGGCCGCGTTCGCACGGTTCGAGCGGGAGGCGCGCAGGGAGATGGACGGGGCCGACAATGCCAACCGCGAGCTGATCTTCTATTACGCGGGCCAGGGGAAGAAACCGGCCGAGGCGCTGCGCATCGCGCGAAGCGAAATCGCGCGGCGCCGCGACGTCCATACCTTGCACGCGTATGCCTGGGCGTTGCACGTGAACGGCCGGCAGCGGGAGGCGAACAGGCAAATCGAAGCCGCGCTGGCGGTGGGCGTCCGGGATGCGCAGATCCTCGCCCACGCCCGCGCCATTCAGGGAGAGCGGCGCCGGGCCCGGGGTTAGCGGGTGCGGCGCTTGGGGGCGGCGGGAGTGGCGGAGAGGCCCATGGAGCGCAAGGCGCTGCGGGCCTTCCCGGCCACATCGCTATTGGGGAAGCGGGAGATCAGAGCCCGGTATTCCTTGGCGCCGTCGGTGCGCCGCCCCATCTTGACCAGGGTCTGGCCCTTCATGTACCAGGCGTCGGCGGTCTTGTTGTTCTCCGGGTACTTCTCCAGCACCAGGTCGAATTCCCTGAGGGCGTTTTCGAAATCGGCCTGAGCGTAGTGGATCTCACCGAGGTAAAACTGCGCGTTGGGCGCCAGTTCGGTGTCGCCGTAGAACTTGAGATACTCCTGGAACTGCTGGGCCGCCAGTTCCATCCGGCCGCTGCTCTTGTCGCGCATGGCGTTGGTGTAGAGCGTCTCGGCGGGAATCTGCGGCGTCCCGGCCGCGGCGGAACCCTCCGACGGGGGAGGGGGCGGGGCCTGCATGACTTTGATGGTGTTGCCCAGGTCGACGATCTGCTGCTGCAGCTTACCCATGCGGGCCGTAACATCGGTTACGGACTCCTTGAGGCCCTGGAACTCGGTGGCCATCTGGTCCACCTTGGCGCCCATGTTGGCCACAGGCACGGCGACGATCTTCTCCTGTTCGCGAAGCCGGTCGCGCATGCTGTTGTCAAGGACGGCCACCGCGGTGTTGACCTTATGGGTCGTGTCCACGGACTGCTGCAGCAGGAGCTTCATCTCGGCGACGGTCTGCTGCAGGTTGCGGAGGTCGTCCCGCAACATGCCGACGTCGCGCTGCAGTTCCTGCAGCTGCTCCTTGGTGCCCGCCCAGGAAGCTGTTGAAAAGACGATGGTTGCCAGCAGGATTCCACGCAAGAACATAGTCGCTACTCTCCCGATCACGGGCCGTACCCGAAGGGACGACCCTCGAAACGGCCCCGCACTCGGCGAGTGCTCACACGTCCCCTTTCCCCGGCGGCCCCATAGTACCGCCGGGTTAAGGGAACTACATCATGAACGGGCCTACTACCAGTTTACTGGCCCGCGGAGAAATGAGCACGCCGGTTCCGCTGCCAGCAGTCCTCGTTGGACTCGGTGCAGGATGGGCGCTCCTCGCCGTAGCTGATGGTCCTGAGCCGGTCGCCGGAGATGCCGAGCTGCACCAGGAAGTTCTTGGTGGAGGTGGCGCGCCGGTCGCCCAGGCCGAGGTTGTACTCCGCGGAGCCGCGCTCGTCGCAGTGGCCTTCGACGGAGATGCTGGCGCCCGGGAAGTCGGCCAGGATGTTGCGGATGGCGTCGGCATTCCTGGTCAGAGTGGCCCGGGCATCCTCGCGGATGTCGCTCTTATCGAAGTCGAAGAAGATGTCCTGCACCTCGTTGCGCAGACGCTCTTCCAGGCTGGGCTTGGACGGCGGCGGCGGCGCGGGCGGCGGGGCGGGAACCGTCACGTCGACGGATGCCGAAGCCTCCGTGCTGCCTCCGGGGCCCTTGGCGGTCAGCGTGTAAGTGGTGGAGTTATTGGGGAAGACCTGGCGGCTGCCGGTCGCGTCCACCGTACCGATGCCCTGGTTGATCGAAATGTCGGTCGCGTTGCTGACGGACCAACGCAGGGTAGCCGACTGGCCTCGCTCGATGGTGCTCGGTTCCACCGAAAATTGAGAAATGACGGGGGCCTTGGGCGGGGCCGGTTTCTCGGGTGGTGGCGGCGGCGGCGGCGGCGGTGGCGGCGGCGCCTTCTTCTTACAGCCCGCTGCGAACATGAGCAGCGTGACGCTCATCCAGATGACACCCACTTTGCGTTTGCTCAACATGAACCTTGCCTCCTGAAAATTAGCTAAATTTATTTGCTCCACACCGGCTGCTGATTGCGGCCCTGTGTGGTGAGTTGCTTTAACTGGGTACCGTCCGCCAGCATAGTCCAGATCTGGGTGGACCCGCTGCGGTTCGAGGCGAAGACGAGGTGCCGACCATCGGGCGCCCAACTCGGGTTTTCGTTTTTGCCGACCCCGTGGGTCAACTGGTCGAAACGTCCATTCGCCACATTCATGATAAAGATATTGAAAAAGCCGGGTTCGTGCCCGCGGGTCCAGGCGAAGGCGATGATCTGCCCGTCCGGATGCCAATCCGCATTCACCGCGTGACCCTCACCCGAGGTCAGGCGCTGTACGTCGGCGCCGTCGATATTCATCCGGTAGAGCTGCGGGACGCCCGACCGGCCCGAGGTGAAAACCACCTCGGTGCCGTTTTTGGGATTCACTTTCGGCTCCACCTCAATGGATCGCGTCGAGGTCAGCCTTCTGGCCTGGCTTCCGTCGACGTTGGCAATGTAGATCTGTGGATCACCGCTCAGGCTTGACGAGAACAGGATCTGTTTGCCGTCCGGCGTAAATCCCGGCGTGGCATTGATCGAGGCATTCTGGTTAAAAAACGGTAAACGCCTCCCCGTCTCCACAGAGTGTATAAATATACCAGGATTGCCCCGGACAAAGCTAGTAAACGCGATCTTGGTGCCGTCGGGCGAAATGGCCGGCGTGATGGAGATGGAGCGGTAGCTGGTGATGGGCCGCTGGTTGCCGCCATCGGGATCCATGGACCAGATCTCCTTGTGGCCGGTGCGGTCGGAGACGAAGTAGACGCGGGACCCGGCCAGGGTGCGGCCGCCCAGGCGGGAGATGATGTCGGCGGCGAAGTCGTGGGCGTTCTTGCGGGCGCCGGCCTCGTCGGGGGTGGCCAGGTAGACTTTGCCGAACAGCTGGGCGTTGGCCAGGTCGGCCTGGGTCACGTTGTAGAACCAGCCGAAGAGGACGAGCTGGTTGTTCTGCAGGGCGGTGTAGCCGAAAGCCAGGTAGGTGGCGTTGACCGGAGGCGCCGACCAGTCGGTGAGCCAGGGCCCCTGGGAGACCGGCTGGGGCGGCGGCTGCACCTGGCCGCGGCGGGCGGGCGGCGGTGCGGGAGCGGGCAGGGGGGCACGGAAATCCTCGGGCCGCTGGGGCACCCGCAGGGGATACATGCCCTTGGGCACCATGCGGAACAGGCCGGAGGTCTGCAGGTCGTCCCACAGGGTCTGGTTGAACGCGTCCATGAACTTCTGGGCGTCGCCCGAGCCGCGGAAATCGGGCACGGCCACCGCGGGTCTCTCCGAAGAGGTCAACTTCACCAGCACATCGGTTTGCTGAGCCAGCAGCAGGGCCGCGCCGGCGCAGGCGGCGGCGATCCAGACGGTTTTCATTCTCATCGCTTTAATTGGAACCAAAATTCGATATTGGCGTCGTTGCGCTCGAAACCGGGGGGCAGCGCCGGGAAGGGGCTGGCCTCGTAGATGGCGCGCTGGGCGGAATAATCCAGCGCGGCGTTTCCGCTGCGCTGCACGATGCGGACGTTGCGCACCGTGCCATCGCGCAGGATGGTGAAAGTAACGATGACGGGGGGCGCGGTCTGCAGCCGGGGATCGATGTCGCCGGTTTTCCACTTCTCGGCCACGCGCTGCTTGAGCACATCCACATACCAGCCGTAGCGCGAGCCGAAGGGGGAACCGGTACCGACGCCGATGCCGCCGCTGCCGGTCAGGCCGACCATGGGGGAGACCAGGGCGGAGCCTCCGGCGCTATAGAGCTGGTTGCTGCCGGTCTCCGGGCGGCGGTAGCGCTGCCGGCTGCCCACCACCTCGGCCATGCGGCGGGGCATCCGTTTGCTTTTCAGGGCGATAGCGTCCGGGTCGGGCTCCTGGCTGCGGCGCTCGGCGCGGGCGTCCGGCTTGGGAGGCGGCTGGGGCACCTGGGACTCGGTGTCGTTGGCGACGGGGTTGACGATGCCGCCCCGGGAAGGCAGCGGGACCTGGCTGACCACGTTGATGCCGATGGATCCGCCGCCCAGCGAGTTGGGGTCGCCCCAGGGTTCCCGCCGGCCGGGGTGGATGAGTTGGGAGAGCAGGATGGTCGCCAGCAGGGCGCCGTGCAGCGCCGCGGAACCGAGGAACGGCTTCCTTAGCGATTCGGTTTCGTCGAGGATGTCGACATGGGGAGCCATCAGCGTCGTTTCCGCTCGGCCTCGTCCTCCGGCTGGGTTACGGCGTTGATCTTGATCTGGGCGCGGTTCAACTCGCTCATGACCTGCGCGATGGGATCCCAGGGCGTGTTCTTGTCCGCCCTCAGGTAGACCTGTTCGGCCTGCGAGAAGCGGCGCTTGACCTCGGCGGGCAGCTCGTTGATGTTGACCGGTTTCTCATTCAGGAACAGGTTGCCATCCCGGGTGATGCTGACCACCGGCAGTTCCTGGGCGCTGTCGCGCACCTGGCGCACCTTGGGCACGTCCACCTCGATGCCGAATTCCATGACGTGGGCGGTGAGCATGAAGATGATGAGCAGGACCAGCAGCACGTCCACGAAGGGGGTGATGTTGATGTCGGAGAGCGTGCCGTGAGACCGCTGATTGCGGCCCGGCAATCCGCCGCCATTGACCGACAATGCCATCGCTTACTCCTCGAAGCTCCTCTCGGCCACGTTCATGAATTCCAGGGAGAAGTCGTCCATGCGGGCGGCCAACTCGCGGATCTGGTGGCCGAAGTGGTTGTAGAAGATGAGCGCGGGGATGGCGGCGAACAGGCCCATGGCGGTGGCGACCAGGGCGTCGGAGATGCCCGGGGCCACGGCGCGCAGGCTGGCGCTGCCCATCTGGCCGAGGTCGTGGAAGGCGCGGATAATGCCCCAGACGGTCCCGAACAGGCCGATAAAGGGGGTGGCGGAGGCCGTGCTGGCGAGCCAGTTCATGTTGCGCTCGAGCTTGGCGATCTCCTGGCTGATGCCGAGCTGGAGGCTGCGCTCGAGGGCGAGCTTATTGGACACCGAGCCGCGGGACTTGACCTGGCGGTGGATCTCCTCGTATCCGAAGTCGAAGACGGCCACCAGGGGAGCGGGCCGGAACTGCTCGCTGGCGACCATGACGGCCTCCAGCCCTTCGGCCTTGCGGAAGGCGCGCAGGAAGCGCGCGTTGGCCTGCCGGGAATTCTTGAAGAGGCTCCACTTGGAGAAGATGATGGTCCAGGAGAACAGGGAGAAGGCGACCAGAATCCCCAGAACGGCATAGCCCAGCGGGGTGGAGTGCGAAACGATGTCCCAAAGGTCCAATTGCAGAAGAATGGAGGGGGGTAACAGCGTAATTCTCCTAAACTATGACGTTACCATATTCACGCGGCACCTCCGCACGGCTCCGGAGAAGAAAAAACACCGTAAGGCGGAAATGTTTGGGGCGCCGGGAGCCGGTTTTCAGTCGGCGATTTCGATGGACGGTCCCTGCTGGGGGCCGATCTGCTCGATACGGGCCACGGTGTCGCGGGCCAGCTTGAGGAAGGCCGCGGCACGGGGGTCCTCGCCGTTGCGGGCGGCGACGGGGTTGCCGGTGTCGCCGCCGACGCGCACCTGGGGATCCAGGGCGAGTTCGCCGAGGAAGTGCACCTGCATGGCCTGGGCGGTGCGCTGCCCGCCGCCGTAGCTGAAGACGTCCACGCGCTCGCTGCAGTGGGGACAGATGAGGTAGCTCATGTTCTCGACGATTCCGAGGATTTCGACCCGGACCTGGTGGAACATGTGGACGGCCTTGCGGGCGTCTTCCAGCGAGACGTCGGAGGGGGTGGTAACGACGATGGCTCCGGTGATGGGGGCGGTCTGGATGAGGGTGAGCTGGACGTCGCCGGTGCCAGGGGGCAGGTCGATGACGAGGTAGTCCAGGTTGTCCCAGTCCACGCCGCGCAGGAACTGCTGGATGACGCTGTGCAGCATGGGCCCGCGCCACACAAGGGGCTTGTCGCCGGGATTGAGAAAGCCCATGGACATGAGCTGCACGCCGAGATGCTCGATGGGCTGGATGCGCTCGCCGCGGGCGGCCGGGGTGCGGTTGATGCCCATCATGAGGGGCACGTTGGGGCCGTAGACATCGGCGTCGAGCAGTCCGGCCCGGTAGCCGAGCCGCGCCAGCGCGACCGCCAGGTTCACGGAGACCGTGGTTTTGCCGACGCCGCCCTTGCCGGAGCCGACGGCAATGAGGTTGCGAACGCCCGGAATGGGAAGTTTCTGCGATTGACCGAGCTGATTGGGCGTCATTTCTTTCATCTTAGCGAATGCGGGGGAGGAGCAGGACGGGT
>JADZAF010000229.1 GCA_020852755.1 Bryobacterales bacterium | reverse complement strand
TCCAGGTCTCCAAAGTCCGCCTCTGCTCCGCGCTCAATGCCACCGGCTCCGCCACGCTCCACATGGTACATCCAGTATGCGCGCGGAGCCGCATATTGTAAAGCTATTTGTGAGACACTACACTAGCCACCATCAATGCAGCCATCGGCAACTTCTACGGCACCCATCGCAGCGAGCTGGACCGCGCCCGCCAGAAGGGAGAGTGACAGGTTCTGCGCCGCGCGGCCGAGCCGGCGGGTGGTATGAGTGCGCACGCGCGCTATTTTTGACCCCTGAAAAATGAGGGGAGAGGAGGTTTTAATGCATCTAAGCAAAGCGGACGCTGCCCATAAGGTGTCCGCAACCGAGGCCAACCGGCGCCGGGTGCTTGCCCTGGCTGAATTGAGGGAATTGGTCAACGCCGAGGCGGTGGCATCGGCGACCGAGGCCCGCTTCCGCGCCGATGCAGAAGCGCTACTGAACTGGCCGGCGAGCATCTCGGCCGAGATGGCTGCGGAGCATGGTCTCGCCCGATGAGGGCGGGGGAAGGAGAACACGTGCATTTAAGCAAGCGCGACCAAACCGCAAAGGTTAGCGCGACCGAAGCGCGACGGCGGAAGGAAGTCGCATTGGCGGAGCTGAGGGAACTTCAGGTCCGCCGGGAAAAAGGCGAGTTACTCGACGCCGCGAAGGTGAACAACTACATCGGCGGGATGATCCTCCGCGCGGCTGAGATCCTGGACCGCCTGCCGGATGAACTGGCCGACCGACTGGCCTATCTAACCGATCCGGTCGCATGTAAGGATCTGCTGCGCAGTGAGCTGAATCGCGCCCGCGATCAACTCGCCGAATACCGTGCATGACTTCAAGCGAGGCCCCGGAAACCGAGCGGGGCCGGAAAGGGGGGAACCCAGATGGAGAATCGAGATGGCCCGCTTCTGTTCGAACTAAAAACTAACCCGACGCGGTTTGTTCTTACCGCGGAGGGTAAGACATACAGCATTGCGCTATCCCGAACGGCGGCCCAATCGCTGTACCTAGCACTGGCGCCGCTCGTGGCCGGCGAGCTTGAACCGGAACTCGCGGCGGCAATCACCGCAGAGGCGGCAGCGATGCGGGAATCGGACGAAGCCTTTCTGAAAGAAATGAGGATCCAGTAATGAGCAAGCACACTAGGACGCCCGACAAGAACCGCGAGTTTCTTTCGGCGTCAGTTATGCCCGATTCCCTGAACCCGGAGCAGCGCACGGTTGACTGCATCTTTTTCACCGGCGCCGACGTCGCGCGCGTCGACTACTGGACCGGCGAGCGGTATATCTTACGGTTCAATTTAGACGGGGCGGACTTATCGCTGTTGAATAACTCGGCCCCGATCTTCGACAACCACCAGAGTTATGGCGGCGCCGCGGATCAGAAGGGGGTGGTGGAGCGCGCCTGGCGCGATGCGGCCGGACTCAAAGCAACATTGCGATTTTCGAAGCGGCCCGACGTGGATGGCCTTTGGGCTGATGTGGCGGATCGCATCCTGACTAAGTTTTCGATGGGCGTGGAGTTACTCGAAGTAGAGGAAAAACGAAACCCCAAGACCAACAAGCTCGAACTGAAGACCGCGACTAAGTTTCGCGTGTTCGAAATCAGTCTGGCGCCGCTGCCGGCCGACTGGGGAACCACCACTTTGAAGGCAGAGGAAAACGGGGCGGCTGCCCCGCTGGAGGGGAATAATATGAACGAAAACACTCAGACCACCGGCATGAGCACGGCGCAAGCCGAGGCGCTCCGGGGTGTGGCAAAGAATATGGGCCTGGCCGACTTCGCCGAGGGCCTGATTGCGGCCGGGGTAGCCGATGAAGCGGCCCGAACCGCGCTTCTGAACCGGGCGGCGGAGCGGTCCTCCGAGCACCCCATCAGCACCGTGCGGGCCGAGGTGACGCGCGATCAGCGGGACGGCATCGTTGAGCGCGCGGGCGAAGCGCTGGCCTGCCGCTATACCGGGAAGGCGCCGGGCGAGCGCGGGCGGGAGTTCGCGGGCGCGCGGATCAGCGATATCGCGCGCGAAGTCTGCCGCATGAACGGGATTCGAACGAGCTGGAGCGGTGAGGAAACCATCCGCCTGGCGATGGGAACGAGTGACTTCCCGCTGATCCTCGGGAACACCACTAACCGGATTCTGTTGGACGCCTACGCGCTGGCGGACCCGGCGATCAAACGAATCTGCCGGCGCGCCACCGCCGCGGACTTCCGTACGCGCATGTTGCTGCGACTCGGCTCCGCTCCGCAACTTGAGCTGGTTCCCGAGCACGGCAGCATTCCGGGCGGCTCCCGCCCGGAGAGCGGCGAATCCTACCGGCTGTACACCTTCGCCAAGACCATGAGCATCACCCGGCAGGCCTTAGTGAATGACGACCTGGGCGCTTTCAGTGATTACGTGCGAGCCTACGGCGCGGCGGCGGCGCGAGTCGAAGCCGAGCGCTTGACCGCCCTGCTTGTGGGCGCGGCGGGCGTGGGCCCCACAATGTCCGACGCTAACCCGCTGTTCGACGCGGTCAATCACGGCAACCACATCACCGGCCCCGGCACCGTTATCAACGTCGCCAACCTCGGCACGGTCCGGCAGATGCTCCGGCTTCAGACCGATCTGGTCAATGCCGACGGAACGGCGCCCGTGCTCGGCACCGGCGCGAAGTACCTCGTGGTTCCGGCCGCGCTGGAGACCACCTCCGAGCAATACCTCGAAACCATCGTTGCGAACGTTGCCTCCAGCGTCAACCCGTTTCCGAAGCGTCTGGAGCTGATCGTTAACCCGCTGTTTGATGCCACGCTGGGCGGCGCCACCCGGTGGTACGTGTTCAGCGATCCGGCCGGCTTGGCTCCCGTGCTCGAGTACGCCTACCTCGAAGGCGCCGAGGGTCCGCAGGTCGAAACCCGGCCGGGTTGGGAGATGCTCGGCATGGAGTTTCGCTGCTACCTCGATTTCGGGTGCGGCGCTATCGGTTGGCGCGGCGCCGTCTGCAACGACGGAGCCTAACCATAGACCACGGCGGGCGGTTCCCTACCGCCCGCACCATTCGCAGTTTTTTATCGGTTTCGCCGCGCTGCTCCTCCGCGGCGATGTTCCTCCGGATCAGCGGAGGAACCACGGGGGGCGTTCGGATTGATGGCCGGACGCTCCCCCGGCGCACGTCTGGCGGCGCTGCTGCATCCGAAGGCGGAAGGCCTTTCGGATAATCAGATCGCAAAGCATGTAGGCGTGAGCCAGCATTGCGTTTCAGACTGGCGAAAGAAACTGGAGCCGACTCAGAAAGTTTCTAAGTCACCCCTGCGCACTGGCCGCGATGGCCGCACGATCAACACCGCCAATATTGGGCGGCGCTCAACCGAGGGCGCGCTGTAGGATGCCCGAATTTCGCGTCAGGTTGACCGTGGCGCAATCGCAGGGGCACGGGTAGGGTATAGGAGGCTTGCCGTGGTGGAGCACGGCAGGAATGGCGGGGGCGCCTGGAGCAATCCCGGACCGGGCGCCCACCCTGTGAAAAAAACGGGGCCCGCTGGCTTGACTGGTCGGACAGAGCCGGCGAGCCCGTTCCGCTTTGGCGGCTTGGACGGAGGCCAGCATAGCATCGCCGCGCGCGGGTTCAAGGTGGGAACCTTGCGGGGAGAACCCGCCCGCACGCGCGGGGGCGGGACTCAACGGGCTTGCAACGCGGGTGGAAGGGGTATATGCTTTGGGGTGTAGTTGAACGGACCGGCCCGAAGCGGAAACTTCGAACCGGCCCTAAACCACATCACTGAGCGAGCAGCGACATGGCCTACATCGATAATCGCAATTCGGACCTCCCGTTTCAAGCCACACGCTGTTCTCCCTCCAACCTGGAGAATACTTCAAATGCCTGAAGAGAAAACCGGCCCGGCGACAACCGAAGCCGATGAGGACAACGAGCGGTTGAGCATTACCCCGGCCACCGTTGTGGCTGCCAGCCTAAGCCGCATGAACAGCATGCTGGAAGGCGAGATGCGCACCTTCCGGGAACGCGCCACGTTTGCCGAAAAGTGGTTCCTCTGGGACGTTCTCTGCTGCTGGACCAATCAGCAGTTGCGCGGAGAGTTCACGCTTTCGCGGGCCTTCGTCGAATGCTGCCAACCCGAGGTAAGCACGGCGGCGGAGAGCGAAGACGAAGGGGAAGCCTGGACGGCACCCTGGGCGCCGTACCAATTGCTCGAATGGGATCAAATGGGATCTTCGACCAACCAGATTGACCTGACGCCGGAGGAATTCCGCGCCCTGTGCAGCCACCTGGAGAACATCCGGGCGATGGCCAGCAAGGCCGAGTGAACGGCAACCACCCGGCGCCGGGGCGACTCGGCGCCGGGTGCCCCCGAGAGTGGAACAACAATGAGCGTCTACAAGCCAAAGTACAGGGACCCGAAAACGGGCGAGTTGAAGCAGGCGAAAGTCTGGTGGTACGAATTCATCTTCGCCGGCAGGCGGGTGAAGGAATCCAGCAAGAGCACCCGGAAGACCATAGCCGAAGAAAGCGAGCGCAACAAGCGGCTCGAACTTGAACGGGCGCTGGCCGGAATCCCGACAGAGAAACGGGAGGACCGCATTCGTACCGTCGCTACCGCCCTGGAGGACTACCGAAAAGGCTACGGGGTAAACCACCGGGAGAAGTCCCTTGCTTGGGTGAAGGGGCGTGCGGCGCATGTCGAACGCATCCTGGGAACGGCCTTGATTCCCGATATCACCGAGACCCGCATAACGGACTACATGAGCAAGCGACTGGAAGAGGGCGGAGGCCACCGGACCGTGAACATGGAGATTGAATGCCTCGCGCGTGCCATTGGCCGGCCGTGGGGCATTCTGTGGCCGAAGGTGCAACGGCTGGAGGAACCGAAGGACACCGGCCGGGCGCTGGCGGTGGAGGAAGAGCAAAAACTGCTGGCCGCGGCGGCGAAGAACAAAAGTCGGATGATTCTCCCGTTCCTGAAGATCGCCCTGCTAACGGGGATGCGGTTCGGAGAGATACGCCGGCTGAAGTGGTTCCAGGTTGACCTTGAGCAACGCCTGTTGACCGTGGGCAAGGCGAAGACCGAGGCTGGCAGCGGGCGCGTGATTCCCATGAACGCGGCGCTGTACTCGACGTTCGCGGCTCACGCCGGATGGCTCGCGCGCAAGCTTGAGCAGCCAATTCAACCCGACTGGTACGTCTTCCCGTTCTGCAACCGCGTCCGCCCGGTTGATCCCACGCGGCCGGTGACCACCATCAAGAGCGCGTGGGAGCGCGCGCGAGAAGACGCCGGGGTGAACTGCCGGTTTCACGATCTGAGGCACACCGCCTGCACCAAGATGGCTGAGGGGAACGTCCCCGAGGCGACTATGAAGGCCCTGATGGGGCACATGTCCCGCGCGATGTTGGAACGGTACAGCCATATCAGGCTAGCGGCGAAGAGGGCGGCGGTGGAGAGTTTGAGCCTGCCCGAAGTCCCGGTTTCAAACGGGGTCCCCCAAGTTTCCACACAAGTGGGCCGAAACCGGAGAATTCAGTAAAAGATGAAGTCCTTTAGAATCATGGTGGGCGCGACAGGACTCGAACCTGTGACCTCCTGCGTGTGAAGCAGGCGCTCTAACCAACTGAGCTACGCGCCCGGGCGCTGGCGTGATTTTTCATTATACGCGGGCTGGGGTGGCCGCCGCCACTCGCCCGGCGCGGTCAAAACCACGGGGCCGAGGTGAAGGCCTGCCGGCCCAGAACTTCACGCACCTTACAGATCAGCGCGTCCGGGGTAAACGGCTTGGGGATGAAGGAGCCTGTAAAATTTGCCACCTGCTGCAAAGTGGTCTCGTCCACCCGCCCCGACATGAACAGCACCCGCATCTCGGGCCGGATCACGGCCAGACGCTCGGCCAGGTCGCGGCCGCTCAGTCCCGGCATCACCACGTCGGTCAGCAGCAGGTCGATCGGGCCTCCATGCTCCTCGGAAACCCGCATGGCCTCGACCGCATCGGCGGCCTCCAGCAGGGTATAGCCGGTGCGCAGCAGGATCCGGCCCACCAGCCTCCTCACGTCGGCTTCGTCGTCCACAAGCAGGACCGTCGCCAACCGGCCTTCCATCTCATGATTGTTCTCTGCCTGCACGGTGAAACCTTCTCCGGTTTCTCTGAACTTGCAGGTGAACGTCCAAAACCCCCTGTGGAAAAACACACCAACCCCAGCCCCCGGGGGGAGGAACGGAGAACGATCCGGCTTACAATGCGTCAAGAACTAAAGGAGCGGGTGTAACTCAACATGGATCAGAAGGTCCTCCTGGTCGAGGACAATCCGGCGGATGCGCGCCTGATCCAGGAGATCCTGAAGGATGCGGGCGCCACGGACTTCACGCTGGTGCAAGCCGGTCGCTTAAGCGAGGCCCTGCAGCAACTCGAGCAGGAGCGCTTCGAAGTGATGCTGCTGGACTTGTCGCTGCCCGACGAGCAGGGTCTGGCCACCCTGGTGCGCGCGCATGCCCAAGCGCCGAACCTCGCCATTGTGGTGCTCACCGGGCACAACGACGAGCAGACCGCCATCCAGGCTCTGCGGCACGGCGCTCAGGATTACCTGGTCAAGGGGCAGGTGGATGCCAACACGCTGGTCCGGTCCATGCGCTACGCCATCGAGAGATCGAACGCCGACCGGGCGCTGCGCGAGTCCGAAGAGCGCTACCGCTTCCTGTTCGAGAACAACCCCCACCCGATGCTGGTGCATGATATCGAAACCCTCGGCATCATGGCCGTCAACAACTCCGCCATCAGGCACTACGGCTACTCCCGCGACGAGTTCACTTCCATGACGGTGAAGGACATCCGCCCGCCCGAGGATGTTCCCCAACTGATGCGCGACCTGGCCGGAGAACCCGTCGCCATCCGTAAGATCGGGCTCCGCCGCCACCGCAAAAAGGATGGCACAGTCATCAATGTCGAGGTCACCACGCACGAACTGACCTTCATGGGCCGGAAGGCGCGCCTGGTTCTGGCCATCGATGTCACCGAGCGGATCCGCCTCGAGGAGCAGCTGCGGCACTCCCAGAAAATGGAGGCCGTGGGCCGGCTGGCCGGAGGAGTCGCGCACGACTTCAACAACCTCCTGACGGTGATCACCGGCTACGGCCAGATGCTGCTCAGCCGCTTTCCCCCGGACGACCCCATGCACGCCGACATGGAGGAGATCCTGAACGCGGCCAACCGCGCCGCGATCCTGACCGGCCAACTGCTGGCTTTCAGCCGGCGGCGGGTCACCGAGCCCAGGATCCTCGACCTCAATCACGTGGTCGAGAATATGGACAAGATGCTGCGCCGGCTGATCGGCGAAGACATACGCCTGGAGAGCAAGCTCGATCCGGACCTGGCCCTGGTCAAGGTGGATCCCGGCCAGCTGGAGCAGGTGATCATGAACCTGGTAGTGAACGCCCGCGACGCCATGCCCAACGGGGGCAGCATCTTCATCGAGACCGCCAACGTGGAACTCGACGCCGAATACGCCCGCACCCACCTTGGAGTCCATGCCGGAGTGTATGCCATGCTGGCGGTCACCGATACGGGACGCGGCATGGGCCCGGAGACCATGAACCACCTCTTCGAGCCGTTCTTCACCACCAAGGCTCCCGGAAAAGGAACAGGCCTGGGGCTCTCCACCGTGTATGGGATCGTCAAGCAAGCCGGGGGAGATATCTGGGTGTACAGCGAGCCCGGCAAGGGGACCACCTTCAAGATCTACCTGCCCCGGGTGGAGGAAGGCGCGGAGGCCGGCAGGCCCAAGGCCCCCAGCGTGGCCCGGGCGCGGGGGACCGAATCCGTCCTGGTAGTGGAGGACGATCCGGAAGTGCGCACGATGATCGGCCGCATCCTCACCCAGCAGGGCTACCGGGTGCTGGAGGCCGCGGATGGGGCCGCCGCATTGAATCTGGCGCGGGAACAGCGGGAGCCCATACACCTTCTGCTCACCGACGTGATCATGTCCGATCTCAGCGGCCGGGCCCTGGCCAAGCTGCTCGCCGCGGACCGCCCGGACCTGAAGGTACTTTTCATGTCGGGCTACACGGGCAGCGCCGCCGTCCAGATCGGGGAACTGGACCCGGGCGTTCAGTTTATTCAGAAACCCTTCCGCCCGGATGCCCTGTCCCGCAAGATCCGCGAGGTGCTCGACGCCCCTCGACAGGCCGGCGGCTGCTGAGGGTGGGCGTTACCGCGCGCGGCCGCCCCGCACCCCGCTCTTCTCCCTCGCTGCCAGGAATTCGTCGCCCGGCCGCCAGGTAGGCAGAGCGTCCTGGTTGGCCGTCTCCATCCCCAGGACGAATCCGAACTGCGCCAGCCGCTCCAGGCCCGTGAAATCCCAGTCCTCGCGGTACTCGTCGGATGGCTGGTGATAGTGTTTCTCGTTAAATTCGTTGTACAGCTTTTCGCCGAAGCCTTCCGGCTTCCCCGCGAACTCGGTGCCCTGTCCCACGCTGAACGCCGGGATGCCGGCGTGCGCCAGGGGGAAATGATCGGACCGGTAGAAGTGCCCCTGTTCCGGATGCGGGTCCGGCTTGACGGTAAGGGCGAAGCGCCGGGCCACCTCCTGCACCAGCGGCCACAAGGTGGTCCGTTCGGCTCCGTTCACTACCAGGTCCATGGGGCGCCCCAGGGGGAACAAGCCGTCGTAATTCAAGGCCGCGGCCGTCTTCCCGGGCGCCACCAGGGGGTTCATCGCATAGAACTCCGAGCCCCGCAGGCCTCCCTCTTCCGCGGTCACGGCCAGAAACAAGGCCGAGCGGCGCGGCTTCTGAGGCAGTTCCGCCCAGGCCCGGGCCATCTCCAGCAGGATCGCGCAGCCGGTGGCGTTGTCCACCGCCCCGTTGTAGATGCGGTCCCCGTTCACCGCCGGCCCGATACCCAGGTGGTCCCAATGCGCGCTATAAATCACCGCCTCGGAGGAAAGCGCGGGATCGCTGCCGGACACCAGCGCGGCGACATTCCTGGTCTGGATCTCGCGGATTTCCGAGCGCGTGGTCATCTCGACCCGGACTCCCAGCGGAATAGGCCGGAAATCGCGCGAACCGGCCGCAGCCAGCAGTTGCTCCAGCGTCTTGCCGGTTCCGGCCACCAGCCTCGCGCCGGCCTGCTGGCTGAGCCACCCGGCGAATTCAAGGGCCGGCTGGCCGGGCGAGAGGCGCACGAAGGGCTGCTCGCCGCCCCACGAGTTCCGGACCACGTTCCATCCATAGCCCGCGGTCGGGGTGGTGTGGATGATCAGCGCACCCAGCGCGCCTCGCCGCAAGGCCTCTTCGTACTTGTAGGTCCACCGGCCGTAGTAAGTGAGCGCGCGCCCGCCGAAGAAAGCGGAATCGGTGGAAGGCGGCTCGTTGGTGAACATCACCAGCACCTTGCCGCGCACGTCGGCATCCTTGAAATCGTCCCAGCCGAACTCGGGCGCGGTGATGCCATGGCCGACGAAAACCGCTTCCGCCGCGGCCTGCGATTGGCGGACCTGGCGCTGGTTCACGCCCACCACTTCATCCAGCCACTTGAACTCCGCCGCACCCCCCGTCAAGCCCGGCACCCGGATGGAAGTGCCGGCAGCCACGGTCCGCACTCCCACCAGCGCCACGTTCTGGTAGTAACTGCCGTTCGGTCCGGCCGGTTTGGCGCCGGCCAGTTCGAATTGCGTGGCCAGGTATTCGGTGGCCAGGCGGCCGCCGCGCTCGCCGATGCCGCGGCCTTCCATCAGGTCGCTGGAGAGAAACTTCACGTGCGCCCGGAGGCGCGCGGCGGAGATGCCGCCGGGTTGCGCGACGAGGCTTGGAGCCACGAGCAGAAAAACCGCCAGGAGCAAAGGCATTTCTTCCATTTTAGGAGAAGGCCTTGCACATCCGCAGGTTGGCGGCCGGGCGCCTCACAATGGCAACCGGTATGCTCCCCCAAAGAGGAATCCGATGCGGTCCACCAGGGGCAGGGCGGCGGTCAGGAGGCGTTTCGCAGCCGGCGCGGAAACACTGCCCGGCGAAGGAGTCCACTTTCGGGTGTGGGCGCCGGCGCACCGGAGGGTGGAACTGGTGCTGGAGAACGGGCCCGGCTCTCCTACGCTCATCGAAATGGAGCCCGAAAGCAACGGCTATTACTCCTTGCTGGTCCGGCAAGCGGCGCCCGGTTCGCTCTACCGTTTCCAGTTGGGAGGGCAGGAAGGCTGGTATCCCGACCCCGCTTCCCGCTATCAGCCGGATGGACCCCACGGCCCTTCGCAGGTGGTCGACCCTCACTTCCCCTGGACCGATACGGAATGGTCCGGCGTGGCGCTCGAGGGCCAGGTGCTCTACGAAGTGCACGCCGGCACCTTCACCCGGGAAGGCACCTGGGAAACGGCGCGTAAGGAACTGCCGGAACTGGCCGCTTGCGGAATCACGATTCTGGAATTGATGCCCGTGGCCGACTTCCCCGGCCGGTTCGGCTGGGGCTACGACGGCGTCGGTCTGTACGCTCCCACCTGGCTCTACGGGACCCCGCAGGATTTCCGGCGCTTCGTCAACGACGCGCACAACCTCGGCCTGGGAGTCATCCTCGACGTGGTCTACAATCACCTGGGGCCGGACGGCAACTACCTGGGCCGGTTCTCTTCCGATTACTTCACCCGGCAGTACGAAAACGAGTGGGGCGACGCGATGAACTTCGACGGAGAGAACTCCGGGCCGGTCCGCGACTTCATAGCCTGCAACGCGGCTTACTGGATCGAGGAGTTCCACCTGGACGGCCTGCGCCTGGATGCCACTCAGCAGATTTGCGACGCCTCCCCCAGCCACATCATGCAAGTGATTGCTGAACGCGTGCGGGCGGCGGCCGCGGGACGGTCCACTCTGATCGTCGCCGAAAACGAGCCGCAGGAAACACGCCTGGTGCGCCCGGCGGACCGGGGCGGCTACGGCCTGGACGCGCTGTGGAACGACGACCTGCATCACAGCGCCATGGTCGCGCTCACCGGCCGCAGCGAAGCCTACTACACCGACTATCGCGGCACGCCGCAGGAGTTCATCTCCGGAGTGAAGTACGGCTATCTCTACCAGGGCCAGCGCTACAAGTGGCAGAAGAAACGGCGCGGCACTCCGGCCCTGGACCTGCGGCCGGCCCAGTTCGTCAATTTCCTCCAGAATCACGACCAGATCGCCAACTCCGGACGCGGCGACCGCGTGCACCGGCTCGCCAGTCCCGGCCGCTACAAGGCCCTGACCGCGCTGCTGCTGCTCTCACCCGGCACTCCCATGCTGTTCCAGGGGCAGGAATTCGCCGCCTCGTCGCCGTTCCTCTACTTCGCCGATCACAAGCCCGAGCTGGCCAAAACGATCCGCGACTCGCGCCTGAGATTCCTGGCGCAGTTTCCCAGCCTGGCCGGACCCGAGATGCAATCCTGCCTGGCCGATCCCGGCAACCCGTCGACGTTCGAAAAATCCAAGCTGGATTTCGCGGACCGGGAACGCAACGCTCCCTACTATGCTTTGCACAAGGACCTGATCCGGATGCGGCGGGAGGACCCGGTGTTTCGCCGCCAGGGCGCCGTGGACGGCGCCGTGCTCGGCGCGGAGGCGTTTGTGCTGCGCTTTTTCGGCGAGGAGGCCGGCGACCGCCTGCTGCTGGTGAACCTGGGCCGCGACCTGCGCCTGGATCCGGCTCCGGAACCGCTGCTGGCGCCGCCCGCCGGCGCGCTGTGGACGCTGGCCTGGTCCAGCGAGGACCCGCGTTACGGAGGTTGCGGCACGCCGCCGCCTGAGACCGAGGACAACTGGCGCATCCCCGGCCATGCGGCTCTGGTGATGCGGCCCGGACCTCCCGAGGAGAGCCGGAATGACTGAACCGGTACGAATCCTCCGGGGCCATGGCAGCGGCGATCCGGAGTCCGATCCACACCTGCGCGAGGAGTGGCTGGTCACCAACGGCCTGGGGGGATACGCCTCAGGCACGGTGGGCGGCGCCATCACCCGGCGCTATCACGGCCTGCTCGTCGCCGCCCTGCCCAATCCCTTCGGCCGCACCATGCTGCTGAACGGGCTCTCGGAACGTCTGCGCCTGCCCGACCGGCGCGTGGTTTACACAGGCGCCGAGGAACTGGCCGGAGCAGCGCCGGAGAACGTTCTTCCCTTCGCCGAGTTCCGGCTGGAGGCCGGGCTGCCGGTGTGGCGTTACGAGGCCGCGGGATTCGTCCTCGAAAAGCGCCTGCTGATGCCCTACCGCCAGAACACCGTGCACATCCGCTACCGGCTGCTCGCGGGCGAGGGGGCGCTGCGGCTCAACCTCAGGCCCGCGATCCATTTCCGCCCGCACGATGCTCAAGTGGACACCGGCCTGGGAGCCAGGTACACCCTGACGGTCGTGGACGACTCTTACGAAGTGTCGGCCGGGGCGGAGCAGCCTGCCCTCCGGCTCACCCTATGCTGCGCATCTCCCAGCGCCTTCACTTTCGACCGCAGGCAGAGTCCGAGCATTACCTATGAAACGGAGCGCAGCCGCGGCTACCACTCGCAGGGCTCGCTGTGGAGCCCCGGGTATTTCCGCGTCGATCTGAGCGCCGGCCAGGCCGCTACCCTGGTGGCTTCCACCGAAGACTGGGAGACCATCCGGGCGCTGTCTCCGGAAGAGGCCTGGAGGGCCGAGGAGCAGCGCCGCGGCATGCTGCTGGTCTCGGCCGGTCCGGCCGCGCGGGAGGGCCCGGGAGCCGAACTGGTGATGGCCGCCGACCAGTTCCTGATCACCCCGGTGGGCCGCACCGAGGACGCCGCCCGCGCCCGGGCGGCGGGCGACGAGGTCCGGACCGTGATCGCGGGCTATCACTGGTTCACGGACTGGGGACGCGATACCATGATCAGCCTGGAAGGCCTCACTCTGGCCACCGGGCGGTATGTGGAAGCCGGGTGGATCCTGCGCACCTTCGCTCACTACGTCCGCGACGGCCTGGTGCCCAACCTGTTCCCTGAAGGCCAGGGCCAGGGCCTGTACCACACCGCCGACGCCACCCTCTGGTTCCTCCACGCCATCGACCGCTACCTGCGGATCAGCGGCGATCGCATGACCCTGCGGCTGCTTCTGCCCAAGCTGCTGGACATCGTGGACCATCACGTCCGGGGCACCCGTTTCGGAATCGGCATGGATCCGGCCGACGGCCTGCTGCGCCAGGGACAGGAGGGCTATCAGCTCACCTGGATGGATGCCAAGGTGGATGACTGGGTGATCACCCCGCGGCGGGGCAAGGCGGTGGAAATCAACGCGCTCTGGTACAACGCCCTGCGCCTGATGGAGCAATGGACCGGGGAGGAGCAGGGAGAAGAGGCCGCCGCGCGGTTCCGGGAACTCGCCGGCCGGGCCCGCGAGTCCTTCAACCGCCGCTTCTGGCACCAGGAAGGCGGCTATCTCTTCGACGTGGTGGACGGGGAGCGGGGAGACGATGCCGCCTGCCGTCCCAACCAGGTGCTGGCCATTTCCCTGCCCCATCCCGTGCTGGACTCCGAGCGCTGGGCGCCCGTGATGGAGGTGGTCGAGAAACGGCTCCTGACGCCCGTCGGACTGCGCTCCCTGGCGCCCGGCCATCCGGACTACAAGCCCAGGTACTACGGCGATCTGCGCTCCCGCGATGCCGCCTACCACCAGGGCACGGTCTGGGCCTGGCTCATCGGACCCTTCATCGACGCCTGGCTCAAACTCCACCCAGGCGACCCATCGCGGGCACGCCGCTTCCTGGACGGGCTGATCCCGCACCTGGACCAGGCCTGCGTCGGCTCGATCAGCGAGATCTTCGATGCGGAGCCGCCCTACACTCCACGCGGCTGTATCGCCCAGGCCTGGAGCGTGGCCGAAGCCCTGCGCTGTTGGGTGAAGACGGCCGGGACGGAAGAGCGGGCTGAAGAAGCCCGGGACGAACAAGCCCGCCGCACGGCGCCCGCTGGAGTCCTGTAGGCGGCCCGGAAACCTCTTCCCGGGCGGCTCGCCCGCGTCAAGCGATCTCCGGCATACGGAGCCGCGGGCGCAAGGAGCGGCTTGGACGCCTCAGGTGCCCGGCACCCCCAGCCAGCCGCGGGTCACGAAATCGGTCATGGTCAGGACCAGCAGGATGGCCAGCCACATCAGCCCGCCCGCCACCGTGATCTGAGTCAGCCGCCGGCTGTACAGCACATGCATGAAGACCAGCGCCACCAGCAGCATCTTGACCACCGCGATGGCCAGAGCCACCACCACGTTCAGAGCACCCAGGTCGACGAAGGCTACCGCGGTGGTAATGCCCGTCAGCACCAGCAGGGCCAGGAAGACATAGGTGTAGGTCTTGCGCGAAATGATGTGCTCAGCCATGGTGATGCCGTCCGATCAGGTAAAGCAGGGGGAACAGGAAGATCCAGATGATGTCCACGAAGTGCCAGTACAAACCGGCTGTATCCACCGGCGTATAGTAGTCGCGGCTGAAACGGCCGCGCCAGGCCATGTACAGCAGCAGGGACAGGATGCCGATGCCGACCACCATGTGCAGCGCGTGCAGGCCGGTCATGGCGAAATACAGCGAGAAGAACAACTGCGCCTGGCCCGGGTTGGGCCCTTCCCAATGGAAGGACGCTCCGGGTATCTCGTGCATGACCCACTTGTGGTGCCACTCGAAACCCTTGATGACCAGAAAGACCAGCCCCAGCAGCATGGTCAGGACCAGGTTGACCATCAGGCCTTTGCGCGAGCCCGTCTGGGCGCTCCATACCGCCAGCACCATGGTGAAGCTGCTGAAAATGAGCACGGCCGTGTTCACGCCGCCCAGCAGGATGTCCAGCTCGTTGCTGGCGGCCGCGAACACGTTCGGATAGAGCTGCCGGTAGACCGTGTAGCCGGCGAACAGGCCGCCGAAAAACATGATCTCGGTCACCAGGAAGATCCACATGCCCAGCGTGGAGGCGTCTTTCTGCTGCTCGGCGGTGTCGAAATGGTGCCGCAGGGCCGGGCTCTCCAGCGCGTGAGTGTCCATGCTAGCCAACTCTGACTCCTTCGGTTTCTTCCTCGGCCAGGGCGCGGTAGTCGTAGGCTTCGTGCGTCACTGCCGGAGTGACATCGAAGTTGTACGTGGGAGGCGGCGAGGAGGTCTTCCACTCCAGGCCGGTAGCGCCGAAGGGGTTCGCCGTGGCGCGCTTCCCGTAACGCAGCGACCAGACCAGGTAGACCAGCGGGATCAGGTAGCCCACCGCCAGCACCGACGCCCCCGCGGTGGACAGCACGTGCAGCACTTGAAACTCGTCCGGATAGGCGTGGTAGCGCCGCGGCATGCCCAGGTAGCCCAGCAGGAACTGCGGGAAGAAGGTCAGGTTGAAGCCCAGGAATATCACCAGCGCCGAGAGCTTGGCCCAGCCCTCCGGATACATCCGCCCGGTCATCTTCGGCCACCAGAAGTGCAGCCCGCCCAGATAGGCCATCAGCGTTCCGCCCACCATGATGTAGTGGAAATGCGCCACCACGAAGTAGGTGTCGTGGACGTGCACGTCGACGCCGAGCGTGGCCACGAACAGCCCGGTCAGCCCGCCCATGGTGAACAGGCCGATGAAACCGAAGGCGTACAGCATGGGCGTCTCGTAGGAGATGGAACCCTTGTAGAGGGTGGCCGTCCAGTTGAACACCTTGATGGCCGAGGGAATGGCCACGAAGAAGCTAAGGAACGAGAATACCAGGCTGGCGTAGACCGACTGGCTGCTCACGAACATGTGGTGCCCCCATACCAGGAAGCCGTAAACGGCGATGGCCACGCTGGAGAAGGCCACGAAGCCGTAGCCGAACACCCGGCGCCGCGAGAAGGTGGACACCAGCTCGCTGATCACGCCCATGCCGGGCAGCACCATGATGTAAACCGCCGGGTGCGAGTAGAACCAGAACAGGTGCTGGAACAGCACCGGATCGCCGCCGAGTGCGGGGTCGAAGATGCCGATGCGAAAGGCGCGCTCCAAAGCCACCAGCACCAGCGTCACCGCCAGGACCGGAGTTCCCAGCACCATGATCAGAGCGGCGGCGTAGTGCGACCACACGAAAAGGGGCAGCCGGAACCACGTCAACCCGGGAGCCCGCATGCGGTGGATGGTGACAATGAAGTTCAACCCCGTGAGGATGGAGGAGAAGCCGGCGATAAACGCTCCCAGGGCGGTGGCGATGACATAAGTGTTCGAGTAAGTCGTGGAATAAGGTGTGTAGAAGGTCCACCCCGTATCCACCCCGCCCGCGAACATGGCCCACATCGACAGCAGCCCTCCCGCCAGCAGCAGGTACCAGCTCAGCAGGTTGAGCTTCGGGAACGCCAGGTCCCGCGCCCCGACCATCATGGGTATCAGGAAATTGCCCAGGGTGGCCGGTATGGACGGGATCAGGAAGAAGAACACCATGATCACGCCGTGCAGCGTGAAGAACTTGTTGTAGGTCTCCGAGTTGGTGAGGTCTCCGGGCGGAGTCAACAGCTCCAGCCGGATCAGAGTGGCGAAGATGCCGCCCAGCAGGAAGAAGAAAGTGATGGTCCCCAGGTAAAGCAGGCCGATCCGCTTGTGGTCCGTGGTCAGCAGCCAGGACTTCAGTCCGTACTCCGCGTTCAGATAATGCTTTTGCTCGACAGTTGCGGTGATCATGGAAACACGCTTTCCCCGCTCAACGTTTTTCGGGCGCCGAGCCGGGCAGGGAAGGTCCTCTTTCTCCGGCCGCCTGCCGCTCGGGAGCCGGCGCCGTTCCCGGCGGCGCCTGGGCCCCGGCCGGCCGTCCCGACAGGCTCTTGATGTACTCGATCAGCTGCAGCATCCCTTCCTCGGTGACCAGGCCCTGGAAGGTCGGCATGATCGGCTGGAAACCGGCTGTGATCTTGGCCCCGGGATTTACAATCGATTCCCGGATGTAGGCCTCGTCGGCCACCACGCTGCGGCCGTCCGCCAGGCGCACCGGCTTGCCGAACAGGCCGGTCAGATCCGGGCAGCGGCCTGGCTGGTCCACACGGTGGCAGTTGCCGCAGGCCAGGTCCTGGAAGAGCTTCTCTCCGCTCGAGGCCAGAGAACCCGAAGCGCCGCCTCCGCTCAGCCAGCTTTCATAGGCCGCCGGCTCCATCACGTGGATCCAGCCGATCATCCCCGAATGCTTGGTGCCGCAGTATTCCGCGCAGAACAGCCGGAACTTGCCGGTCCTGGTCGGGTGGAACCAGACCGTGGTGTACTTGCCCGGCAGCACGTCCCACTTCACCCGGAAGTCCGGCACATAGAAGCTGTGGATCACGTCCTCCGAGGTCATGGTCAGCTTCACGGGCCGTCCCACCGGCACGTGCAGCTCGTTGATCTCGCGCTGGCCTTCCATGTGCTGCGTCTTCCACATCCATTGCTTGCCGACCACATACGCCTGCAGTGCGTTATCCGGCGGCCGGGCGACTTCCAGGTAGACGCTGGCGCCCCAGGCGAACATCACCATCACCAGGCCGAAGGGGATGACCGTCCAGATGATCTCCAGCGTCAGGCCGCCCCGGACTTCCTGCGGCACTTCCCGCGCCACCCGCCGGCGATGGCGGATGGCGAAGAAGAAGATCAGGCCGAAGATCAGGATCGAAAAGAAGGCGGCGACCGCCACCAGAAAGAAATACAGGGCATCCACGCTGTTCGCCGTAGTGGATGCGGCCTGCGGGAATAGACGGAAAGTGGTGGACATCGCTTACCTGGCGGCCAGGGCCCCTTTCCGAGTCCGGCGCACGTCGCGCCGCCAGAACAGCAACAGGACGGCGCTGGCAACTGCCAGAAAGCCGGCGCCGGTCAGGCGGACGATGTTCAGCACCAGGGCGCTGTACTTGCCCGTGGAGGGGTCGTAATGGTAGCAGAACAGCAGGAACTGGTCCACGGGATTGCCGATCTTGTTCCGGGACGCTTCCACCAGCGCCAGGCGCAGGTCGCGGGGCGCGTACTCCACGCCGTACAGCACCCGCGAGATGCGGCCTTGCGGGGTGAGCACGAAGATCGCGCTGGCGTGCGCGAATTGCCCGCTCTTCTCGTCGTACTTGTAGCGGAACCCGGCGGCCCGCGTGAGGGCCTGGATCGCGGTCTCGTCCCCGGTCAGGAAATGGAAACCCTCTTCGGAGCCCTCCCTGCCGTACCGGCGCGCGTAGTTCCGCTTCTTCTCCAGCGCCGTCTCGGGCGTGTCCTTGGGATCGAAGCTGACGGCCACCACGTCGTACTCGCGCCCCGCGTCAAAAGACACCGCCTTCATCGCCCCCACCATCCCGTTCAGGATCTCCGTACACAGCATGGGGCACTCGTAATAGACCAGGGCCAGCACCACCGGCTTGCCGCGGAAGTACGTGCCGAGCGGGACGGTGCGCCCGCTCTCGTCCTTGAAGGCGGCATCCAGCGGCACCTGCTCGTTCAGCCGCTGGTCGATTCCGACGCCTTCCAGGGCGGGCGGAATCACGTTCGGGCTGGGATTGGGCATGGGCTGCGGCACCTGCGCCCAGAGGACGCCGGCCGCCAGTCCCAGAACGATAACTCGAATCCTCTCCTTCATTTGGTTTCCTTCGCGGCGCCCGGCTGCGGCCCGCTGCTTACCGGCAAACCTTTCCGGGCCACCACCTCCAGGGCCCGCTCGACCGGAATGCGCACGATACCGTGGTCCGGGTCGATCCACGCGTAGCTGTCCATGAGCTTTCGTTCCGCGGCCTGGATGGCTTTAAAGTCCGCCACCGGGGCGGCCTGCAGGCGCGGCTCGGGCGGCAGGCGCGGCCCTTCCTGCCGCACGATGGCGGGCGGCGGCGCGCTGCGGCTGGCTTCCCGCTCGCTGAGGAAGTGAAACAGAAACCACATCCCGAAGACCGTGATCAGGACCAGGCCGAAGATCGCCAGGCCGGTGGCCGTGACCGCCCGGGTGTTGACATCCCGCTCTTCGTGGCCGGCACTCGGAACGTCCGCATGCCGCCCCGTCAATTTCTCATTCCCGGCCATGCGCCAAAGCCTCCTCCAGGTTCGGGTCCCCCACCGGCATCAGCGGTCTCTTCTGCAACTGCCACAGGAAGGCCGCCAGCCAGAGCCCGCCCAGAGCGACCGGGGCGGCGAAGTCCAGCCAGTGGACGTGAAAGGACACGTGCCCGGTCTCCTGGAACGCCGGGGCCACCCACCAGAACAGGTCGAACAGGCGCATCGCCAGCACCAGGCCCGCTACCGGGGCCAGGGTCCGGGTGCTGCGCTTGATATCGCGCGAGAGCAGCAGCGCGAAGGGAAGCGCGAAGTGGAACAGCACCAGCAGAATGCCGATGATTCCCCAGCCCCCCTGCAGCCGCTTCAGGTACCAGGGAATCTCGTCCGTCAGATTGCCCGACCAGATGATCAGCAACTGCGAGAACGAAAGATAGGCCCACAGCATCACGAAGGCCAGCATCAGCTTCCCGAGATCGTGCAGGTGCCGGGGCGTGAGCACGCTGCGCAGCGGCTCCCGCTTCGAGAGAAGCACCACCAGCGCCACGATGAACGACAGCGCCGAGAGGCCCTGGGCCGCCATGAACAGCATTCCGATGATGGTGGACCACCAGTGCGGCTCCAGCGACATGACCCAGTCCACCATGGCGAAACTGACCGTCAGCCCGTAGATCAGCAGCCCCGGTCCGCTCAGGGCGGACATCTTGCGCGCGAGGCCCGGATCCCCGGTCCGGTCCTGCGCCAGCGACCAGCGGTTCAGAAGCCGGGCCAGCGCTACCCAGAGCAGAAAATAGACCACCGTCCGGGCGATGAAAAACGGCACGTTCAGGTACGGCGCCTTCGCCCGCAGCAGCTCGTCCCGGGCCACCACGTCGGTGTGCGACCACTCGTACAGCAGCGGAATGCCGAACAGCACCGGCACGAACAGCAGGGCCAGCACGGGCAGCGTGCGCGAAGCCGATTCGAGCAGCCGCCGGATAACCAGCCCCCAGGCTCCGCCGGTCAGATGGTGCAGCATCATCAGGGCGGTGGAGCCCAGCGTGACGCCGATGTAGAACAGGTAAGCCCAGAGGTAGGACCGGAAGAATTGCGGCGGGTTGAGAAACGCGCCCGCGGCAACCAGCAGCAGGGCCGCGCCGCCCACCATCAGGGAGCGCGTCCGGAAGCGCCGCAGATCGCGGTCCAGTTCGGCCGGAATCGCAAACCCGGCAGTGCTCATCGCATGTCTCCCGGAGTGCCCAGCCGGCCGCGAAACTCGGGCGGCACATCGGCCACGTTGGCGTTCTGGCTGTACTGCAGCACGCGGATGTAGGCGGCAACCGCCCAGCGGTCCCGCGGCTCGATCTGGAGGGCGTAGTTGGGCATGGCTCCGAAACCGTTGGTGATCACGTCAAAGATCTCGCCGGGCGGAAGCTGCCGCAGCCGGTCGGTGTGAAACGAGGGTGGGCGGCGGAAACCGCGGCGCACCGCCATTCCCAGCCCGGTTCCCAGGTGATCGTGACACGGCGTGCAGTAGATGTTGAAGCGCTCCTGCCCGCGCTTGAGCGCCTCGCGTGTGATGGGAAACGGGAAAGCATCCAGCGCCCGGCCGCCCGCCTTGCCCGTGTAAAGGGCCGCGTCCTCGCGCAGGCGCCCGCGCGCCACCGCGCCGTTCACCAGCGGGCGCGCCGAGCGCCCGTCGTCGAAGAACTCGCTGCCCCGCAGCGGAATGTACTTGGGCTGGTTGTGCATGTCCTGCCGGCAGCCGGCGCCGAACAGGGCCAGCAAGGCCGCGGGCACAATGAGACGGGCGGCCGGACGGCCGGACCAATCAGTCCGCAACTTCCGATACCTCCTTGGCGTCCAGGGACTCCAGAAAAGCCGCCGTGTCCTTCCGGTCGAATTGCGGGTCGCTCGACTCCACGCAGAGGAAGAACCGGTTGCGGGAGGCCAGCGCGAAGCGCGGCACGTTGAAGACCGGATGGTAGGGCTTGGGCAGGCCGTTCAGGGCCAGCATGCCGAACACCGCCGCCAGGGCCGCGAACAGGATGGTCAGCTCGAAAGTCACCACGATGAACGACGGCCAGCTGTGCAGCGGCCGGCCCCCGATATTGATGGGATAGTCGATGACGGCGATGTAGTACTGCAGCAGGTAGCCGCTCAGGCCCCCCAGAATTCCGCCGATCAGCACGATCAGCGGCAGCCGTGAGTGGTGCAGGTGCAGCACGTCGTTCAGCTCTTCGATGGGGAATGGCGAGTACGCTTCCACCTTGCGGTAGCCTCGCTCCTTCGCCCGCCGGGCCGCCGCCACCAGTTCCGAGGGGCTCTCGAATTCCGCCAGGATGCCGTGCAACGGAGATCTCACGCCCTGGTCTCCTCCTTGACCCGCGCCTCCGGCAGCAGCGTGCGCACCTCGAAGATCGAGATCATCGGCAGCAGCCGGACGAAGAGGAAGAACAACAGCAGGAACAACCCGATGGTGCCGGTATAGGTGGCCCAATCCCAGCGGGTGGGATGGAACATGCCCCAGGAAGAAGGCAGGAAGTCGCGATGCAGGCTGGTGACGATGATGACGTAGCGCTCCAGCCACATGCCGATCAGCACCACGATCGAGATGCCGAACAGCGCCAGGGTATTCTGCCGGACCTTCCGGAACCATAGCAGCTGGATGATGACAATGTTGCAGGACACCAGCATCCAGAACTGCTCGGCGTAGGGGCCGGTCATGCGGTTGAGCATCAGGAACTTCTCGACTCCCACGCCGCTGTACCAGGCCATGAAGGCCTCCATCAGGTACGAGTAGGCGACGATCAGGCCGGTGCCCAGCATGACTTTGGCGGAATTGTCCAGGTGCCGCATGGTGATCAGATCCCCCAGGCCGTAAGCTGCCCGCAGGGGGATGGCCAGCACCAGCACCATGGCGAAGCCGGAGTAGATGGCGCCCGCCACGAAGTAGGGCGGGAAGATGGTGGAATGCCAGCCGGGCAGGATCGCGATGGTGAAGTCGAAGCTCACCACCGTGTGGACCGAAAGCACCAGCGGCGTCGCCAGCCCGGCCAGCAGCAGCGAAGCCACTTCGTGCTGCCGCCAGTGGCGGGCCGAGCCCCGCCACCCCATGGCCAGCATGCCGTAGAACATCTGACCCAGGCGGGTTTGCGAGCGGTCGCGCAGCGTGGCCAGGTCCGGCAGGAGGCCCACGAACCAGAACAGCACCGAAACCGTAGCGTAGGTTGTCACCGCGAAGACGTCCCACACCAGCGGGCTGCGAAACTGCGGCTGCACACCCATGGTGTTGGGATACGGAATCAGCCAGTAGAACAGCCAGGGACGGCCCAGGTGCAGAATGGGAAACAGCCCGGCGCAAGCCACCGCGAAGATGGTCATGGCCTCCGCGAAACGGTTGATCGAGTTGCGCCAGGGCTGGTTCAGCAGCAGCAGGATCGCCGAGATCAGCGTGCCGGCGTGCCCGATTCCGATCCACCACACGAAGTTCGTAATGGCGAAGCCCCAGGCCACCGGCATGTTGATGCCCCAGATCCCCGTGCCCTTGGCGAACAGCACGGTGACCGCCAGCAGCAGCAGCATGGTCAGCAGAAACGCGGTGGAGAGCGTGGCGAACCACATCAGCGGCTGGCGCTGCGTCAGCACCACCGAACTGATCTTGTCGGTGACGGTGGCGAAGGTATGCCCGGGACCGATGACCGGCGCCTGGCCTTTTTCCGCGTCCAGCAACTGTTGTTCCGGCATCTAGGTTCTCTCCCGTCGCAGGCCCGCGGGGATGTCACCCTGGCCGGGCTCGCCCATCTCGGGATTGGGATTGCGCAGTTCGGCCAGGTAGGTGGTGCGCGGCCGCGTATTCAGTTCAGCCAGCATCGAGTAATTCAGCGGTTCGCCCTTGAGCCGCGCCACGCGGCTGTTCTTGTCGTTGATATCTCCGAAAACGATGGCTTGCGTCGGGCAAGCCTGCTGGCAGGCCGTCTGGATCTCTCCGTCCCGCACGCCGCGGTCCTCCCGTTTGGCTGTGATCTGCGCCTCGCGGATCCGCTGCACGCAGTAAGTGCACTTCTCCATCACGCCCCGGCTGCGCACGGTCACGTCCGGGTTGTACATGGGCTGCAGGCTGGGCGTGTCCCAGTCGGCAAAACGGAAGAAGTTGAACCGGCGGACCTTGTAGGGGCAGTTGTTGGAGCAGTAGCGCGTGCCCACGCAGCGGTTGTAGACCATATCGTTGAGGCCTTCGCTGGAGTGGGCCGTGGCCTGCACCGGGCAAACCAGCTCGCAGGGCGCCGTTTCGCAGTGCATGCAGGGCACCGGCTGGTAAACCGCCGAGGGATCGTCGGGGCTGCCCTTGAAGTAAGTGTCCACCCGCAGCCAGTGCATCTCGCGGCCCCGCCCTACCTGCTCTTTCCCTACCACCGGGATGTTGTTTTCCGACTGGCAGGCCACCACGCAGGCATTGCAGTTCACGCAGGCCGTCAGATCGATGGCCATGCCCCAGGCCGCACCCTCGTACTTCCACTCGGGATAGAGCGTCAGGGAAGGGGGCGGCTCTTTGGCGAGGTCGCGCGCGAAGCGGGGATTCTTCCGGTATTCGCCGGCCTCGCCGGAAATGGCCAGGTGGCGGCCCTGCATGCTGTGATGGTTCTGCGTGGTCGCCAGCCTGTATTTGCGCCCCGTCTTGCGGATCTCCACCCCCGCGCCGTTCCACATGGCGGAGGAGGACCGCAGGGCATAGGCGTTGAAGCCGGCGCCGTTGCCGACCTTCCCCGCGCGCGTGCGCCCGAATCCGTAGTGCACCGTCACCGAGTCCGGCGCCTGGCCCGGCGAGATCCACACCGGGGCCGTCACCGTGCGTCCCTGAAACCGCAGCTCGACCAGGTCCTCGCTCTGCAGGCCGAGCTTTTCCGCCGTAGCGGGCGCGACGTGAACAGCGTTGTCCCAGGAAAGCTTGCTCATCGGCCGGGGCAGTTCCTGCAGCCATCCGTTGTTGGCGAAGCGGCCGTCGTAGAGGTAGGGGTCGGGCCGGAAGGCGATCTCGATTCCGCTCCGCGCGGGCCGGCTGGCGGGCGGACCGGACTTCACCGCCACGGTTTTCGGCGGCAGCGCCGTGTTGGGGACCACGCCGTCGTGCAGGGCCCGGCGCCACCACGCCTCGAAATCCGCGGCCGGGCTCCGCCGGCGCCAGTAGTCGCGCACGATGTCGTAGCCGGAGCGCTCGAACTGCTCGGTAAGCGTGGTCAGCAGCTCGTGGGCCGAGCGCCCGCGGTAGAGCGGGGCGATCAGCGGCTGCATGATGCTGACCGTGCCGTCGAAGGCGCGCGTGTCGCTCCAGGCCTCCAGATAGTGCGTCTCCGGCACGTGCCAGTGGCACAGCGCCGAGGTCTCGTCGTCGTACAGGCTCAGGTGAACCCGGGTGCGGGCCTTGCCCAAAGCCTCTTTGAATTTCAGGTCGGCGGGCGCCGTAAAGACCGGGTTGCCTCCCACCATCACCAACAGGTCCACCACGCCGGAATTCAAATCGTTCACCAGGCCGCGCAGTTCCTCGATCTCGTCGGCCGGCCGCGCCTCCAGCGGATCGGTGTGGATGACGGTGCGCCCCGCGTTGCCCAAAGCCTGGTTCATCTGCTGCGCCAGAACATGCACCGCGGGCGAGGCGTGCTCGCCCGGAATCACCGCGCAGTTGCCCCGGTTCCGCTGCAGATCCCGGGCGACCGCTCCGATCCACTGGTCCGGCCAGCCTCCCTGCGCCGGGCCGGCCCCCGGTGTCCCGACTGCCTGGGCCAGCGCGGCGGCGTACCGCTCGATCTCAGAAGGACGCAGCGGCAGGCGGTGATCGGCCTTGCCGCCGGTGGCCGTCATGGCGCTTTCCACTACATACAGCCGGTTCATGGCCGTCTGGTTGCCGCGCACCCGGCGCCGCGCCGCGAAGTCGTGCGCATAGCGGGTAGCGGCCGGGCCGCAGGTCAGGAAATCGGCGTCCAGGGAGACGATCACCGCGGCGTTATCGAGCCGGTAATACGTATTCACCGGCTGGCCGAAAGCCTGGAGTGAGGCCGTCCGCGCCGCCCGGCTGCCCGCCGGCTCCCACTGATACCAGCGCGCGGCCGGATACAGCTTCAAAATCGACTGGATCTGGTCGGCCAGAGTGGGCGAGGTGACCGTTTCGGTCAGAATGCGCAGCCCCGCGCCCTGCTTGCCACGCTGCGCGTCCAGCGCCTGCCGGATGGCGCCCAGGAAAGCGGCCCAGGAACGGATCTCGCCCAGGTAGGAGAGGGTCTGTGAGCGGTCCGGATCGTACAGCGTCAGGATCGAGGCCTGCGCCTCCACCCCCGTCGCCCCCAGGCTGGCGGGGTGCTGCGGGTTGCCCTCCACCTTGGTGGGCCGCCCCTCGTGGCTCTCCACCAGAAGCCCCGTCGCCACCCCGCTCACCGGCATGGCCGTGGCGAAGAACAGCGGCTTGCCCGGCACCAGTTCTTCCGGCTGCCGCACGTAGGGCAGAATCTCTTCGGCCGGCTGGCGTGTGCAGGCCGTCAGCCCGGCCAGCGCCAGCGACGCGCCCATCAGCTTCAGGAACTGCCGCCGCCCCGGCCCCTCCTCCAACACCGAGGCCTGCCGCGGAAACTCCCGCTCCAGAAAATCCGTGAAGCCTTCGGTTTCCGCCAGTTCCTCCAGGCTGCGCCAGTATTCGCGCCCGCGGGCGGAAGCCAGCCGCGCCCGGACAGCGGCCAGGTCAAGGTACTCGTAGTTCTTCATCGATGACACGTAGAACAGCTTGTGAGGCTCTGAATGTTATATTCCTTGACCAGCTTGCGGCCCAGTTCCAACTGGTCCGGAGGCGGCTGGTAGGTCACGCTGAACACCTGGTCCCGCGGCCTTACGTAGCGCTCCGGCTGCCGGTGACAATCCAGGCACCACTCCATGTGCAGACTGGCGTGCTGCCAGGTGAGCGGCATCTTGTCCACGGGCCCGTGGCAGGTGGTGCAGCCCACGCCCTGCTTTACATGAATGCTGTGGTTGAAATAGACGAAGTCGGGAAGATCGTGCACCCGCGTCCAGCGAATCGACTGCCCGGTCCGGAAACTGTCGCGCACCGGAGCCAGTTCGGGACTGTCGGCCCAGATCTGCGAATGGCAGTTCATGCAGATCTCGGTGGACGGCAGACCGGCAAACGAGGAAGTCTCGACCGAGGTGTGGCAGTAGCGGCAGTCGAAGCCTTCATCCCCCACGTGGTGCGCATGGCTGAAGGCCACCGGCTGCTCGCGCGGCGTATTCGCCCGCGTCGCGTACGAGGAGCGGTCCAGCGACGACAGCGCCCAGCCCACAACGGCCAGCGCGAATACCGCGCCGAAGATGCTCACCCGGGAGATCGTGTTCGTGCTGCGGTGGAAGATCTGGGGCATGCCGCGGCTCTACGCAGGCCCCTTTCCGGACACGACAACAAAAGTAATAGAAATTACTCTTCCCAGTTTTCTCATGTAAACCCAGCGATGTCCCAATCTTACTAACAAGCGCGTGTTTTCCGCAACTTATCGCCGGTCGGCCGGGACAGCGTTCTACAGATGCCGTCAAACGGACCCGGGATTCGCTGTTTTCCAGCATGCCAAAGAAGCGTTCGCCTGAACCACACTCCGCACCGGGAACTTCCTGGCTTTCCGGCGCTTGCGTGCGCAACCCCGGATCGGTTCTTATGAATACATGCGAAAGATTCGGGACTCATTTATCGTCTGTCTGCTTGCCCTGGCGCTGGCCGCTCCGGCAGTCCTCGCTGCCGGCGGCGAGTACCTCATGTACGTGGGAACCTATACCAATGCCGGGAAGAGCCAGGGCATCTATGCCTACCGCTTCCAGTCCTCCACCGGACAGATCACGCCCATCGGCCTGGTGGCCGAACTCCCCAGCCCCTCCTTCTTCACTATCCATCCCAACCAGCGCTGGCTCTACGCAATCAGCGAGATCACCCGCTGGGAAGGCCAGAACAATATCGGGCCGGTGAGCGCCTACGCGATCGACCGCCAGAGCGGTAAGCTCACCCTGCTCAACCGCGTCTCCGCGCGCGGCTCCCTGCCCTGCTTCGTCTCCGTGGATGCGACCGGCGGGAACGTCCTGGTGGCGAACTACATCGGCGGCAACATCGCCTCCATCCGCATCAATGCCGATGGCAGCCTGGGCGAGTCCACCGCGTTCGTGCAGCACACCGGATCGAGCGTAGATCCCCGGAGGCAGCGCAAGCCCTTCGCGCACTCCATCAACCTCTCGCCCGACAACCGTTTCGCCATCGTGGCGGACCTCGGGCTGGACAAGGTTCTGGTCTACCGGTTCGACGCGAAGAAAGGCTCGCTCGAACCCAACGACCCTCCTTCGGTCTCCGTCAAGCCGGGTTCCGGCCCGCGCCATTTCGCTTTCCATCCCAGCGGCAAGTACGGGTACGTGATCAATGAAATGGGTTCCTCCATCACGGCCTTCTCCTGGGACAAGGCCCGCGGCGCCTTCAAAGAATTGCAGACCATTTCCACCATTCCCGAAGACTTCAAGAAGGAGAACAACTGCGCCGAGGTTCAGGTTCACCCCTCGGGCCGCTTCGTCTACGGCTCCAACCGCGGCCATGACTCCATCGCGGTCTTTGCCGTCGATCCCGCCAGAGGCACCCTGACCGCCGTCGAACGCGTCTCCACCCAGGGCGTGATGCCTCGCAATTTCCGCATCGACCCGACCGGCAACTTCATGGTGGCCGGCAACCAGCGGACCGACAACATGATCGTGTACCGCATCGACCGTAAGACCGGGCGCCTGACGCCGACCGGACAGATGCTCGAGCTGGGCGCGCCGGTTTGCATCAAGTTCGTGCCCTCCAGGTAGCGGACGAAGACGGGCCTGAGGGCCGGAACCAGCATGCGTCCCCTGCCTCGCGACCGGATGAGCGCCCGCCGGCGCATCGAAGCCAGCTTGCGCGGGGAGCGTCCCGACCGCGTCCCCATCTTCGACCTGATCCAGAACATCCCGCTGATCGAACAGGTCACCGGAAAGAGCCTTACCCTGGAGAACTCGCTGGAGCTGCTGCTCGAAACCATCGGGCAGCGGCTGGACATCACCCGGGGCGTGGCCGCCTTCAACCCGGACGCCACCCTGCGGCACGACGACGGCTTTGTCTATAAGCAGGAGTGGTGGACCACCTGGCTGGTGGAGCGCCCCTTCGACGACGTTCCGGGCCTGCTCGCTTACATCGCCCGCAATATCCGCGAAGTCCTGAACCGCAAGCCGGGCGACATGTGGACCTTTGCCGGCAGGGGCAACGTCTGGGGCCTGTCCGGCAAGCCGGCCCGTGAACAGTTCCTCGAGTTGCAGGCCGGGGCCGGCGATAACGTCGTGCTCTTCCCCAGCGAAAGCCCGGTGGGGCTCGACACCGCTTACATCCGTTCCGGCCTGGAACTGTTTGTGTGCGCCTATGCCGAAGCGCCGCGGCTTGTCTCGGAATGGCTGGAAGCCTTGAACTGGGCCGAGATTCAGCGAGTCCATGAGACCGCCGACGCGGCGCTCTCTCCGGTGGCGCTGGTCTACTCCGACATCGCCGGCAAGAACGGCCCGTTCTTCTCGCCGCGCTTCCTGCGGACCGAGTTCTTCCCACGCCTGGCCAGGCTGGTCGAGGCCTGGCACACCCGCGGCATCCACGTCATCTATCACTCGGACGGCAACCTGTGGCCGGTCCTGCAGGATCTCGCCCGGGCCGGAATCGACGGCATCAACCCCCTGGAGCCGCTCTCCGGAATGCACGTCGGGAGAGTGCACCGGGCCTTCCCGCACTGGATCCTGATGGGCGGCATCGACGCCAGCCGCCTGCTGGCCTTCGGAACTCCCGAGGAAGTCCGGCAGGCCGTGCGCGAGGCGATCGACCAGGCCGGGCGCACGGGCCGCTTGTGGCTGGGCTCCAGCACCGAGATCCACCCGGGCATCCGGCCCGAAAACGCGCTGGCCATGTGGGACGAGATCGAGCGCTGCGGCTACAGCGCGTAGACCGCGCCGGTTTCATTCAAGAGCCGCCCGGCCGGTCCGATGAGAGGAACGTGAGCCTGTTTCTCGAGAATGCCGCCCGGATCTTCGAAACCGCCCGCTCCGCGCCCGAAGCCGGAACCTCCGGCCTCACCATCCTGATCGGCTGCGACGGGGGAATTCAGGTTTTGAGCGAAACCGGCCTGCCGCTCGACAGCCTCCGGGCCGCGCAGGGCGCCGCCGCCGTCTACCGGGTTACTCGCGATGGGGCCGGCGTGCGGCTGGAAGGCCGCTCCGCCCGGCAGAAGTGCGTTCTGGAAAGCCAGGGCCCCTCCCGGACCCCGCGCCTGCCGCCCGACCGTCCCCGCTATTCCCTCTCCAGCCCGCCGCTCAGATTGCTGCCTGCTTGAGGAACCGCGCCGATTCCTCCGGCGGCGTCGGATTGATATAGAAGCCCGTTCCCCACTCGAACCCGGCCACCCGGGTCAGCTTGGGCATCAGTTCGATGTGCCAGTGGTCGTGGGCCATGGGCGCTTCCTGCACCGGCGCGCTGTGCAGCACCAGGTTGTACGCCGGATTCTCCAGCGTCTTCTCGATCTGCCGCAAGGTCACCCGCAGAACCCAGGCCAGGTTCTGCATGGTGGGCGGATCGGCATTCTCGAAGTGCGAATTGTGGCGCTGCGGGATCACCCAGGTCTCGAAAGGAAATCGCGGCGCGTAGGGCTGGATCACCACGAAGCGGTCGGTCTCGGTCACCAGGCGCACGCCCGCCCGCACTTCCTGCTGCACGATGTCGCAATAAACGCAGCGTTCCTTGAAGGCGTGGTACGCGCGGCAGCCCTCCAGTTCCTCCAGGGCGCGCTTGGGGATCACCGGCAGGGCCACCAGTTCCGAGTGCGGATGTCCGATCAGGCTGCCCGCCGCCTCGCCGTAATTCCGGAACACGGTGATGTAGCGCAGCCGGAAATCCTTGCGCAGATCCAGGATGCGCGCCCGGTAGGCCCAGAACACGTCCTCCAGTTGCCGCTCCGGCATGTCCGCCCAGGTCAGCTTGTGGTCCGGCGATTCCACGATCACCTCATGCGCGCCGATGCCGTTCATCCGGTCGAACATGCCGTCGCCCTGCCGGTCGAGATCGCCTTCCACTTGCAGCACCGGAAACTTGTTCGGCACCACCCGCACGCTCCAGCCGGGCTGATTCGGCTCTCCGCTTTGCCGGAACGCCAGCACTTCCGGCGGGGTCTTTTCCTCCTGTCCCGGGCAGAACGGGCAGACGCGCAGCGGGCCGGCGCTTACCGGGGAACGAAGAAAATCGGCAGGGTGCTTGGGCCGGTCTCCTGCGATAATGACCCACCGGCCGGTGATCGGGTCCTTACGTAGCTCGGGCAAACCGCATTATACCGTCGGCCCGGCTCGGAAGGCATTGCTGAAGTGCTCGATGGCCGGCCGCTCGCCGGCGGTGATGGCGACGATATCGAAGCGCACGTTCTCCCAGAGCACTCCGGCCTGGCGCGCATACTCGCGTCCGGCCCGCTCCAGCCGCCGGCGCTTTTCGCGGTCCACCGCCTCTTCGGGCGAGCCGTACTCTTGCGTGGCGCGCAGTTTCACCTCCACGAAGACCAGCGTGCCTCCATCCCAGGCCACCAGGTCGATTTCGCCGTGCCCCGAGCGGGGACGGTAGTTGCGCGCCACCACCGTGAAGCCTTTCTTTCGCAGCAGCCGGTGGGCCAGGTCCTCGCCGCGCCTGCCGGCCGCCTGGTCGTGCGTCCACCGCCTGCGCCGGATCCGGTCGCGAAGCGCGTCCGCCGCCCGCAGCAGAATTCCCTTCACCTCACCTTACCGGCTCGAATTCGAATTCCATAACCTTCCCCCGCACCACGTAACAAAGGTAATGCTCCCAAAAGCGGCGGAACCGCGGAAAGCGGTTCACCAGCAGCTCGAACCCCAGCCATTTCCACAAAGCTAGTAGCTTCACCCGCACGGAAATCTCACGGAACCTGGCCGTCGAGTAGTAGCCGAACCCTCCGTGCTTCTCCCCGAAGTAGCGGAACGAAAAGCTGTTGAGGTGCTGGCGGTGAGTGGGGTCGCAGAAGGAGCTGAAATCGGTGTAGTGCGGCGTTTCAATCCGCAGCCGCCCGCCGGGGCGCAGCAGGCGGTGGAATTCCTCCATGGCCCCGATCACGTCGCTGAGGTGCTCAATGACATGGATGGCCAGGATGCGGTCGAACGACTCCGCGGCGAATGGGTACGGAAAATGCTCCAGGTTGCATAGCACGTCGGCGCGGGAGGCCGGGTTCCAGTCGATACCGATGGCGCCCGGCCTCTTCTTGATCCCGCATCCGACGTCGAGAGTTCTCAGGCTTCCCGAGGCGCGATTGCCAGGCACTCCTCCAGAATATCCGCAGCACAGTCGGCCTGGCTCTCGGAAATCATCAGGGGCGGGCTCAAACGCAGGGAGTTTTCCCCGGCCCCCAGCACCAGCAAACCCCGCTCGAAGGCCATCTGCACCACCCGGTCTCGCAGCCGGGGAGCTTTTTCCTTGCTTTCGCGGTCGCGGACAAGCTCCACCCCGATCATCAGCCCCAGGCCGCGCACGTCCCCCACTTGCGGGAAACGCTCCGGCCACTCCCTCAGCCGGGCCATCAGGCGCCCTCCCACCCGCGCCGCGTTGTCCACCAGTTCCTGCTCCAGCAGTTCCAGGGTGACCAGGGCCGCGGCCACCGACACCGGGTTGCCTCCGAAAGTGGATGCATGGGCGCCCGGGCCCCAGTTCATCACCTCGGCCCGAGCCACTGTGGCCCCCAGCGGCATCCCGCTGGCGATCCCCTTGGCCACCGCGAAGATGTCGGGCTCGACGCCGAAGTGCCCGGCCGCCCACATCTTCCCCGTGCGCCCCATCCCCGACTGCACCTCGTCCAGGATCAGCAGGATTCCGTACTTGTCCGAAATCCGCTTCAGTTCTTCGAAGAACTTTTGCGGAGGTACGATGTAGCCGCCCTCCCCTTGCACCGGTTCCAGCACGATGGCCGCGACCTCATCGGCCGGCGCGATGGTCTTCAGCAGCCGGTCCTCGATGACCTTGGCGCACTCGGTCGCGCACGTCTCCGGCTTCTGCCCGTAGGGACAGCGATAGCAGTACGCGTACGGCACGTGAAAAACGCCCGGAACCAGGGGGCCGAAGCCGCGCCGCTGTACCGCCTTGCTGGAGGTGAGCGACAGGGCGCCCATGGTGCGGCCGTGAAACCCGCCCAGGAAAGCGATGAACTTGTCGCGCCCGGTATGGTAGCGGGCCATTTTCATGGCGGCTTCAATGGCTTCCGTGCCGGAGTTCCCGAAATACACGCGGCGTTCGGCCGAACCCGGAGCGAGGGCAGCCAGCCGCTCGGCCAGCGCCACCATGTTCTCGTAATAGAAGTCCGTTCCGGACATGTGGATCAGCCGTTCCGCCTGCTCCTGGATGGCGCGTACCACACGGGGATGGCAGTGGCCGGTGGCCACCACGGCGATGCCAGCGCTGAAATCCAGGAAACGGTTGCCATCCACGTCCTGGACGATGGCGCCTTCCCCGCGATCGGCAACCAGCGGGTAAGGGCGTGTGTAGGAAGGGGATACTACCTGGTGGTCCCTCTCGACCACCGCCCGGGCGCGGGGCCCCGGCACGGGCCCGGCAATGTGAGGCAGGTCCTGACGGACAGCCAGACCAGATCTTTCCATTTCAACTCCTCCTTGCGATTTGCGGTTTTGAGGTTTTCGCTGTTCCCGCCGGGCCCCGGCCCGGGGGCGAAAAAGGAAAGAAAGGTACAGGCGTTAGTCCGACCCAAACAGGCCGGGACGCGATTCAGCAGGCCGGCTGTTCATACTTCCAGTGTAGCCCACGCGCCAAAACCGGGAAACCCGGAATGGGTCCCGGTACACGGATCGGCGAACCTGGGGACCGAACGGTCCGGGCGGGAGGGAAAAGGACAGGTGGTAAAGCGGCTTAGGGCCATTCGTCTCGCCCCGGGCTCTCCGCTATAGTGGGGTGAAGCCATACTTAAGGAGCGCAACCCTATGTCTGAACTCATTACGCGCCGCGGGGTCTTTTCCGTTGCGGCCGGGCTGGCCCTTGGCGCCGTCCCGGGCAGTGCCGCCGAACGCGCCAAGCGCGGCCCCGGCCGGGAGCCCTTCTGGGCGCCCGGTCCCGACAAGAGCTACGTCCGCCGCCTCCCGCCGCCCGGGCCCACCCCCATTCGCCGCGCCCAGGGAATGGGAATCCCGAAACAGGGCGGCATCGGCGAAACCGTGCGCAAGCTGCGCGAGCAGGGCTATCGCGCCACCATCGTCTCCGGCAGCCCGGACGTGCTCAATATGAGCGAGCAGACCGCCTCGGAATTCCGCGCGGCGCTCAAAGAGAACGATTTCGAGATGTTCGAGGTGGGCGGCTACCGCAACATCCTGCACACCGACGAATCCATACGCCAGCAGAACCTGAAGCACCTGGCCCGCTGCCTGGAAGCGGCCGAGCGCCTGGGTTGCCGCATGGTCGGCACCATCACCGGCAGCCGCAATCCCGACACCAACAAGTGGGGCGACAACTATACCGTGCATCCCGACAACTGGACCCTGGAAACCTGGAAGCTGACCGTCGGCGGGATCCGGCAAGTCCTGAAGGACACCGCCGGCCTGAAAGCCGCACTCGGGATGGAAGCCCAGGTGACCACCAACCTGGACGGCCCGGTAGCCCACAAGCACCTGATGGAGGACGTGGGCGATCCGCGCTGCAAGGTGAACCTCGACCCGACCAACATGGTTCACCTCTCCAACCATTTCCGCACCACGCAACTGATCAACGAGTGCTTCGACCTGCTGGGCGAGGACATCTACGGCTGCCACGCCAAGGATTCCTACATGCTCCCGCACGAACAGACCGTGCACTTCCAGGAGGTCTGTCCCGGCCGCGGCAGCCTCGATTACGAAGCCTACCTGCTGCGCCTCAGCCATATGAAGTGGCCGCGTTCCATGCTGATCGAGCACGTGCCGCAGCAGCAGGTGGCCGAGGGCTGGGCGTACATCCAGAAGGTGGCGGCCAAAGTGGGCGTGAAGTTCTACGCCTGATCAGTGCAGGCGGCGGGCGCCGCAGATCCAGGCCACGCTCCGCCTGCCGAAGCACAGGCTCACCTGGTAGCGCGGCCGGGTGACCGGGTAGTTGGTGGCGGGCAGGCCCCGGAAGACTGCCAGGTACTCCGGGGGAACATAGACCCGGCTGGGAGTGATGGTCAGCCAGCCGCGGATTCCCGGCTCGGGGCGCGCGTTCCGAAACGCGCGGACGACGCCGTGCATGATCGCGTAGCGGCCGCGGTCCGGGTAGCGGCTGCGCAGCGCGGCCCGGTCGAGTCCCGCGTCAACGGCTTTCAGCCGGCTTCCCTCCTCCGCGCCCTCCGCCTCAAGCTCCATCACCGCCAGCACGGACTTGGACACCGGCCGGACCGCCTGCGGATTGAAACCCAGTTCCTGAAGCTTCTCCGGGCCCAGCCAGGTGGAGCCCGGTTCCCGAAACCCGCGCTCCCGCCATTGCAGAGCCAGGCTCAGCGCGGAGTTCTCCTCGTTGCGGTGCGGCAGGGTGAGTTCCTTCTCGGACAATTCCAGGGTGGCCTGCGGCTCGCCCCGGCGGTTGCCGGCCACTCCCAGCAGGAGCAGGGCATCGGCGAGAATCAGGATGCCGGCCGCGCCGGCCAGGGCCGCACGTTTCATCGGATTCGCTTTCGGAACCGCTGGAACGAGTACAACAGCGACAGTGAGATCAGTCCGATGATGAAAAAGAACAGGTACTTGGGCATCCAGTCCCACCACCACTCGAACAGCCGTATGTAAAGGTAGAGCGCGAAGAAGGCCGCGCCCAGGTTCACCGCCCCCGGCATCCGGCGGACGACACCCCGCCACATCGTCACGGCCGCCGCTCCCAGACCCGCGATCTGGTACCCGATCTCCACCCCGCGCTGGCCGAACGGCAGGTACGTCAGGGCTCCGTTCAGCGACAGCGCCAGGATCGCCACGAACACGGCCAGCAGGCCCAGCATGCGGTAGACCCAGGAGAATTCGTCCGGTGTCCGGCGCTCCAGCGCGCTCGGAGCCAGCAGCACCAGGACGCCGGACGCCAGCAAAGTTTCAACTCTCGAATCGGCCGCCGCCCAGTACAGGCCCGACAACCGTGTGAGGGTCGTGGCGACGAACACGATCAGGCAGACCAGGCCGGCGGCCAGCAGCAGTTGCAGCCGGTAGGCGTAAGCCAGTCCCAGCCCGAAGACCGCCCAGACCAGGAACGCCCAGGGCGATCCCGGAAGATTGAACATCGCGCCCAGAACGCTGAGGTTGGTCACCGCGCAGGCGAACGCCACGATGCCTAGCAGCGCCGTGTAGTAGAAGGTGCGCTCCCGCCGCGCGCTGAACTCCATGCCCGCCAGGGCGGCCAGCGGCGCCGCGGCCAGCACCCCCACCTGAACCGACATCGGCAGCGCTCCCCAGATGCGGTTGAAGAACAGCACCAGGGCGGCGCAGAGCGCCAGTCCCGCGATGGTGGAGGCGATCCGCATCCCCCAGGAGATGCGCTTCTGCGATTCGCTGGTGTCGATATCGAACTGCTCGCTCAGCGCGTACAGCGTGGCGTCCAGGTGCAGGTCCAGCTGCTCCTGCTGTTCGGGCCGCAGTTCCAGCACGCCTTCCTCCCGCAACCGCTCGAGTTCTTCCCGCACAATGCGGATGCGGTCGGCGCGCCGCTGGGCGTCCTGTTTGCTGACCGGCCGGTCGCTGGCCATGCGCCTCCGGAACGCTCAGGCCCGCAGGTACGGCTTCAGGGTCGCGAAGTTGAACTCGATCTCGGCAATCGCCTCCTCGCTCAACTTGTAGTCCCTCTGGCGCGACACCATGGTCTTGAATACGCCCCGCCGCTTCATCAGGTACTGGAAGGTTCCCGGGATCTGCGAGTCGATGTTGACCACCAGAAGCAGCTTGCTGAACACGTCCAGCGCCCTGGCATGGTCGCCCGCCTGGTACAGATCCCAGATCCTGACGTACACGTCGGTGAGCGCCGACCCCGGGCAGGTGCCGTCCGCGCCGATCCGCAGTTCGTACGTCCAGCCCTTCCCGTGCGCACCGCTGAAGATGCCCTTGATGTAGGGCCGGCGCTTCACTTCCTCCTTCATGCGCTCGATGATCGGGTTGTACTCCTCCTTGATATAGGCGCAGTGCGGGAATTCCTTGGCCAGCTCGACCAGGGAGTCGATGGTCGGGTTGATCCCCCGCGCGCCCCCGGAGGTCTGCACGAAGATGGGCCTTTTGGTCGCGGCCGCGATGGAGCGGTAGTAGTGGCGGAAGTCCTCCAGGGTCTTGGCCTCGGTGGGCGGAATGGCGATGATGCCGTCCGGTTCCACCTCTTCGGCCCGCCGCACGTACTCCAGCGCCGCCTGCGTGTTGGGCCCCTGGACCCCCAGGATGAGCGCCGCTTTCTTGCCTTTGGCGGCTTTGGCCAGCACCCCCATGCCCTGCATCCGCTCCTCTTTGGTCAGCGTGAAGTACTCGCTGGCCAGTTGCGGCCAGACCATGCCATGCGTGCCGCAGCGCTCCAGGAATTCCACCTCGCGGACCAGGTCCTCCCAGTCCACCGCCTTCGACTCCGTAAACGGAGTGGACATGATCGGGAAAACGCCGCGCATGGGCTTGCCGGAAGCTGCCGGCCGGGCCGGAGCGACCAGAACCGCCCCCAGCGCGCCCAACATCGCGCGGCGTGTGAGCCGGTCGTTAGCAGGAAGCGATTTCATGGACATAGCTACCTTCCTTGTCATACTGCGCCGGATTTCGACCCACCTATTATACGGAGACAGACGGGACGTTTCCCGCTTTCCGGGAGACGTTCCGTCCCCTATTCGAAATATCGCTCCAGAATCCGGCCCAGGATCTGCTCGCCCCGCTCGTTGGCGTGCACCACATCCCTCTTGAACAATCCCACCGGCTGGCCGGAGGCCCGCACGTAGCGGCCCCAGGCCTGCTGCAGGTCGATGAACTCCGCCTTCGTCTCCGCGGCCAGGGCGCGCAGCCGCGCGGCGTAGCTTTCTTTCTTCGGATTCACGATCTCCCGCCAGCCGGCGTCGTCCTTCGGGTCCACCCGCCCGAACGGTCCCGTCATCAGAACTACGTCCGCCCGCGAGGCCTCCCGTATCTGCCGGATCACCTCCCGGATCGAGTCCACGTCGTCCTTCTGGCTGATCCCCCCGATTATCACCACGTCCGGGTCGTGATCCAGCACGAACGCCTTCACCCGCCCCGGCTCCTTGTACCACCAGCAGCCCGTGCTGCCCCGCACCGAGGTGATCTTCTCGATGCGAACGTCGGGATGCCGCCGCGCCACCAGCAGGTCCCAGGCCGAGCGCGACGTGTCGTTGATGATGCTGTCTCCCAGCATCACCACCGTCCAGGTTCCACCCTCGCGCAGAATCCGCCGCGTGCGCGGCAGGCGTGACAACCGGCCCGCCGGCGGCTGGTACTTGACCGGAAGCATTCCGGCGTAGATCCCGTCGATCTCCTCCAGCGTGCGCCGGTTGCCGCGCATCACCGTGCCGTCTTCGACCTTCTTCATCTCGAACTGCGCGGCCGCTGTCTCCAACAGCAGCAGGCCTGCGGATATGAGTAACAGGAACAGCTTCCGTTTCACGCGTCGTCGCTCTCCTGGCGATGAGCTTGCGTCCGAACTATAGCAGCCCTTGCGGACAGCCGGCAATGCTCCGTTCGGGGCTATAATCCCAGGATCATGACCTCCGCCGCCGCTGCCGTTCTGGTTCGCTACCAACAGCCCCTGGAAACCCGGAGCTATCCCGTTCCCGAAAGCGTGGGGCCGGGCGAGGCCCTCGTGCGCGTCGAGATGGCCGGCATCTGCGGCACCGACGTGCACCTCTGGCTGGGCCAGTTGAACATCCCCATCCCGGTCATCATGGGCCACGAAACCGTGGGCCGCATCGAACAGCTCGGCGGCGGCCTGGAGCGGGACTGGCGCGGTGCGCCGCTGGCTACCGGCGACCGCATCACCTGGGCCAGCTCGATCGTTTGCGGCGAGTGCTTCTACTGCCGCGTCAAGCGCCAGCCCACCCGCTGCCTGTCGCGCAAAGCCTACGGCATCTCCTACTGCGCCGACGAGCCGCCCCACCTTCGCGGAGGCTACGCCGAGCGCATCCTGCTGCGCGGCGGAACCGCCGTCTTCCGCCTGCCCGAAACCCTGGCCACCGAGGCCGTCCTGGGCGCCGGGTGCGCGCTGACCACCGCGCTCCACGGCCTGGAGCACGCTCCGGTGGCGTTGAACGACCTGGTGGTCATCCAGGGCGCCGGCCCGGTCGGGCTGGCCGCGCTGGCCCTGGCCCGCCAGGCCGGCGCTCTGCGCACCATAGTCATCGGCGGCCCGCCGCATCGCCTGGAGCTGGCCCGCGCGTTCGGAGCCCATGCCGTCATCTCCATCGAGGACGCCCCGGATCCGCTCGAACGCCGCAAGCTGGTCCTGGAACAGACCGGCTCCTTCGGCGCCGACGTCGTGATCGAATGCGCCGGCCACCCCTCTGCCGTCCCCGAGGGCCTGGAATTGTGCCGCGATGGCGGCCGGTACCTCGTGCTCGGCCAGTACGCCAATGCCGGCGAAGTGCCGCTCAATCCCCACGTCATTACCCGCAAGCAGTTGCAGGTGGCAGGCAGTTGGGGCTTCGAGCCCCGGCACGTGGACCAGGCCCTGCGCCTGCTCGACGGCTCCCAGTGGAAAGACCGGTTCGCCTCCCAGATCACTCACCGCTTCCCGCTCGATCGCGCCAACGAAGCCCTCGAGCACGTGCACCGCTGGCGTGGAGGGAAGACGGTCATCGTGCCCTGAAGTATGCTGAAGGGTTGGAAAAGGAAGCCGCTATGAGCCAGGACAGAAGGACGTTTCTCCAGGCCGCTGCCGCCGCCGCGATCGCCACCCGGGCGCGCCCCGTTCTCGGCGCCAACGACCGCATCAACGCGGCCGTCATCGGTGTGGGAGGGCGCGGCCGCGGCCACGTCGAGGAGTTCGCGCGCCAGCCCGGCACGCGAGTCGCCGCGGTGTGCGACATCAACCAGGCCGCCCGGGAGCGCGCGGTGGCGCAGATCGAGAAACTGCAGGGCCACAAGGCCAGGGCCCACACCGACATGCGCGACCTGTTCGCCGATAAAGAGGTGGACGTGGTCTCCATCGCCACGCCCAACCACTGGCACGCCCTGGCCGCCATCTGGGCCTGCCAGGCCGGTAAAGACGTCTACGTGGAGAAGCCCGCCTGCCACAACATTTACGAAGGCCGCAAGATGATCGAAGCGGCCCGCAAGTACGGCCGCATGGTGCAGGTCGGCTCGCAGGGCCGCTCCATCGCCCACAAGCGGCGCGCCATCGAACTGCTGCGCCAGGGCTTCATCGGGAAGCTCTATATGGCCAAGGGCCTGTGCTTCAAGCGGCGCCGCTCCATCGGCCACACCCCCGACACCCCGGTGCCCCCCGGCATCGACTGGGACCTGTTCCTGGGCCCCGCCCCCATGCGCCCCTTCAGCCAGAACCGCTACGCCTACAACTGGCACTGGTTCTGGGACACCGGGAACGGGGATATCGGCAACCAGGGCGTGCACGAGATGGACTATGCCCGCTGGGGCCTGGGCGACATCGGCCTTCCCAAGTCCGTGGTCTCCACCGGCGGCAAGTTCGTCTACCAGGACGATCAGGAAACGCCCAACACCCAGATGGTGACGTTCGACTATGGCGACGTCCAGCTGCTGTTCGAGGTGCGCGGGCTGCTGACCGGGCCCGAAGGCGGCATCCCGATGTCCGGCGGCAACTGCATCGGCAACCTCTTCTACGGCAGCGACGGCTATATGAGCGTGGACGTGAACGGCTTTCAGGTCTACAAGGGCGAGAAGCACGAAAAGGTGCTGGACGAGAAGTTCACCGAATCCCGCGCCTGGGCCACCGACCCCCACATCGCCAACCTGCTGGCCGCCGTCCGCAGCCGTAACGCCGCCGGCCTCAACGCCGGGGTCGAAGTTGGGGTGCTTTCCGCCGGTCTGTGCCACCTGGCCAACATCTCCTACCGGCTCTCGCGCAGGTTGAATTTCGACCCGGCCGCTATGCGTTTCGCCGGCGACGACGAGGCCGACCGGATGCTCACCCGGGACTACCGCGCGCCCTTCCTGGTTCCGGAAAGGGTCTGAACGGGTGACCGGACGCGAGCGGGTCGAAGCGGTCTACGCGCTGCGTCCCGCGGACCGCGTGCCCTTCGTGCCGGCCATTTACGAGCACAAGGCGAGGCTGATCGGCGTTTCGCCCTCCGCCCTATGCCGGGATGCCGAACTGCTGGTGGCGGGCATGGAGCGCGAGCTCGAAGCCTACGACCCCGACATGCTGGTGGCCGGCGTCGACGTCTACAACGTCGAGGCCGAGGCCCTGGGATGCCGGGTTCGCTACTTCGACGATTCCAACCACGTCCCCGCCATCGTCGAGCCGCTCCTCTCGCAGCCCTCCGGCCTGGACCGCCTGGGGCTGCCCGATCCCGCATCCGCCGGCCGCATGCCGCTCTACCTCGAAGCCGCCGGGACGATGGCCGGCCGGTGCGCCGGAGAGCGGATTGTGCGCGGCGCGCTCACCGGGCCCTACTCCCTGGCGGCCGAGTTGATGGGCGCCGAGCAGTTCGTGATCGCCACCGTGGAAGAGCCCGCCTTCGCCCGCCGCCTGCTGGAGTTCACCGCCCGGGTGTGCGTGGAATTCGGCCGTGCTTTCATAGAACGCGGCGCCGAGCCGATCATCTTCGACTCGCGCGCCACTCCCCGGCTGGCCTCGCCTCGCGTCTTCCGGGAAATGGTGGCGCCGCTCTACCGCGATGTCGTCGTGCCGGAACTCACCCGCGCCGGGGCTCGCTACGTCACTGTCATCATCGGAGGAGACACCGGTTCCGTGGTGGACGGCCTCGTCGCCGCGCGCCCGGCCCAACTGCTCTGCGACGCCGGATGCAGCCTGGCGCTGTTTCGGGAGCGCTGCCTGGGCCGCGTCGCCTTCCGCGCCAATGTGGATGCCCGGCTGGTGCACAGCGGGCCGCCGGAGACCGTGTATGCCCGGGCCATGGAGATTCTGGAGGAATGCGGCCGCCACCCCGGCTTCCTCCTGGGGTGCGGGGTGGTGGCCTACGACACCGAATCGGAGAACGTGCTGGCCATCCGCCGGGCAATTGAAGATTACGCCGCTGCCGTGGCGTGACTTACCGGCCACGGCGCACTAGCGAGCGGGCGTCGCTGGCGCCGAAAAACAGACCCTGATCTGAGGCGCCCCAACTGCCTCCCGGACGCCAACCCGGGTCGTGATAGACGTACAGGTTGAAGACCCCGCCTCCGGGAGCGATGGGGCCGTCGCTCTCCAGCAGGTAGGTCTCGCTGCCCCAGCGGATGGTCATAGTGTCGCCCCGGATTTCCCCCGCTTTGCGGAATCCCAGTTCTTCATTGGGAGCCAGCGAGAGAATGAAGCGCCCGCGGTCCGGCAGGTCAAAGAAGACGGCCGTGCCGCTGATGCTCCCCGACCCCGTATCCACCGCCTGCCCGCCGTTCACGCTCAGGCGCACTTTGCCGAGCGTGATGGGCACGTCCTCCACACGATAGTCGCGGGCCGGGCCGGAGGGCAGCCGCACCACCGCCCGGTCGTCGTCGATGAACAGGTAATCAACGATCTTCTGGCCGGTGCCGGGGTGGACCAGCAGGTCCAGTGCGATGACATCGCGGCTGTGCACGCTCAGCGGCGCCGGCAGCCGCGGCACGGGGATCTGGCTCCATGCGTTCGCCGGAGCCAGTCCCAGTCTCTCGGGGCTCAGGCTCAGCGGCTGGAAGACAACCCGGAAGCTGTTGTCGGGTTCGGGGTCGATAGCCAGGTCGTACCCGAAATACTTTTTCGCAATCCCATCCGTCAGGTAGCGGTGGAAACCGGCGCCTGCCACCAGGCCGCCACCGCCGAAACCGGCCGGTTTCCGGCCCGGCAGTTCCGGTTCGATGCGCGTTTCATAACGGAAGCGAACACCCGGTTTGCTGCCCGCTCCCGGTTTGCTGCCCGATCCCGACATGATCACCTGGGCTCCCTGCCCGGCGCAGGCCAGCAGCACAAGCAGGCTAATTGCTCTCATAGGCCCTCCGGATAATGCGCGGCTTCAATTCCGCGACAGGCTGAAAATCGGAAAGGGTGACCTCGCCCGTGAACCCGGCCGGGGCCTGACGTCGCTTTCCCGGAAGGTAGGCCAGCGCGGCCAGCATCACTACCAGCAGCACGAAAACGGGAACGGGAATCCGGATCGATCCCCTCCACAGCCACGCGTACCAGGGCCGCGTTCCCGGCCGGTCGAAGATACGCCGCTCCAGGTCCGCGGGCGCCCCGGGCGCTTCCCAAGCGCGCAGCAGTTCTCGCAGGTCGTTATCGTTCAAGGGTTCCATGTCTGATTTCATCTCCCGCCGCCGGATGGGCCCAGCGGGGCCAGCATGCGGGCCAGGTTCTCGCGGGCCCGGTGCAGCCGCGCCTTCACCGTTCCCACCGCCGCTCCCGCGACGCGCGCGATCTCTTCGAGCGAGAGGTCCTCATACTCGAACAGGATGATGGCTTCACGTTGCAGCGGCGGCAGCGATTGCACGGCCCGGCCCACCAGTTCCGCGGTCTGCCCCGCCCCGGGCTCCAACGGCTCAACGCTGAATTCCTCCTCGTCCAGGGCCTCCCAGCGCTGCTCCGCCCGCCATCGCTTCAGAGCCAGATTGCGCGCCATGGCCAGCAGAAACGGCCGCAGGGGCGCCCGCGCCGGATCGTAACCGTTCGGGTTCCGCAGCAGCCCCAGAAAGCAATCCTGCAGGATGTCCCCGGCCGCGTCCGCCGATCCTGTCATCCGCCAGGCGAACCGGTAGATGGAATCCTTATGAGCGTGGTAGGCGGCGCGAATCTCCGGCTCGGTCATAGGCTTTCTCTTGGACGGCCGGTCTCGCCGGCGGCCTCACCTATGGTTACCGGATCGCCGCAAAAAGATACGGCGGGAATTCTCTGTTACACCCGGCGCAGCACCAGCGCCGAGTTCTTGCTGCCGAAGGCGATGCAGTTGGCCACCGCGTATTCGATCTCAATCCTGCGGCCCACGTCGGTAATGTAATCCAGATCGCACTCCGGATCGAACTCGTCCAGGTTGATGGTCGGCGGCGCTACGCCGTCGCGCATGGCCAGCAGCGTCGAGGCTACCCCGGCCGCGCCGCAGGCCCCTTGCGGGTGCCCGATCAGGCTCTTCAGCGACGAGCCCGGCACCTTGTAGGCATGGCCGTCGAAGGCCAGTTTCGCCGCCCGGGTCTCGATCCGGTCGTTCAACTCGGTCGACGTCCCGTGATAGTTGACGTACTGCACGGCGCCCGGCGGAATGCCCGCCTCTTTCAGCGCCAGGCCGATGGCCCGCGCCGGCTCCTCCCCGCATTCCTCCAGCCGGACCCGGTGGTAGGCCTCGCAGGTCGAGCCGTAGCCCGCGATCTCTCCATAGATGTGCGCCCCCCGCGCCCGCGCCCGCTCCAACTCTTCCAGAACGAAGAACCAGGCGCCCTCCGCGAGCACGAAGCCGTCCCGGTCTCGCGAGAACGGGCGCGAGCCGCGCTCCGGCTCCCGGTTCCAGTTGGTGGTCATGATGCGCATTACCATGAAGCCGCGGAGAATCAGCGGCGCGATGGGCGCGTCCACGCCTCCGCACACCACCGTGTCCAGCACCCCGGTCCTTATGTTCCGGAAAGCGTAGCCCAAGGCGTCGGTCGAGGAGGTGCAGCCGGTCGAGATGATGTGGCTCAGGCCGCGAAAGCCGAAACGCATCGAGAACTCGCTGGCCAGTGTCCCGATGGTGCTTGACGGGATGGTGTAAACGCTGCACTGCTTCTGCCGCCCCGTGTAGTAGAGCTGGTATTGCTCTTCGGTGAAATCCTGGCTGCCTCCCCCGGAACCGACGATCACGCCCACTTCCCGGAGCTGCGCCCGGTTCATGGTCCGCCATTCGATGCCGGCGTCGCAGAGAGCTTCCTCCACGGCGGCGGCGCCCAGAGGCACCGACCGGGATACGTGCTGCCGGTCCTTGGGCTGCACGTACCGGCTCTCATCGAAGTCGCGGACCTCGCCTGCGATCTGCACGGCGAACTGGCTGGGATCGAAGCGCGTGATCCGGCCCACCCCGCTGATACCCTTCCGGGTGGCTTCCCAAAAGGCCTCGCGCCCGACGCCGTTGGGACTGACCGCGCCGATTCCGGTGATTACGACCCGCCGATCCATAACCATTGATTCTATCCAAAGGTGAGCTTATTCACATCGGAATGAGAGACGGCGGCGCGGAAGCCCCTCGCAAGGCGCCCAGAGCAGACATGCAGGCAGTCTCTCCGGCTCAACCCCGCGCCATGCCGGGCATGGGGCCGGACAACGGTTGTGCTAGGATGGGCCTTTTCATGCCTTCCAACCGCCCGGCGGGCGTTCCCGTCCAATGCCTGGCACTGGCCGGGGTGGAAACCGGAATCGCAGGCGGCCTCACCGCCCTTGCCTGGCTGGCGATCCATTCCCTTTGGAGCGGCCTCCCGGCCTGGACCTACCCCAACCTCCTGGCGTCCACTTTCCATGGCCCGTCGGTGCTGAACGCGGGCTTCCGCGCGGCCACCCTCTCCGGTCTGGCGCTGGACTTGTTCACCTGGGGAGTGCTCGGCATCGTGTTCGGACTCCTCATACGGGATCATTCCCGGCGGCTGCGCGTGGTCCTGCTCGGAATGGCCTTCGCCCTCCTCTGGTATTATCTGTCCCACGGCTTTCTTTGGAAACGGGTAAACAGTCTGGTGCCGCTTTACAGTCCTGAGCGGGCCGTAGTGGTGGCTCACTTGCTTTACGGCTTGGTTCTGGGGACGTTTCCAGCCCGGCTGAGCAGCTTGTGCCGTGCCTGGGGGGAGGAGGACGAGCCGGAGACCGCTGCCCTGCCGTCCCCCCCGGCCGAACCGAATTGTTGAGTTCCACCCAATTCGGCTAAAATGAGAGATTCACCGGCGTGCAATGACCGCTGAAACGGCCTGCCGGAGTCCTACGTCCTCCTATAGGCGCAGAGTGGAAAGGAATTTTGTTTCATGGTTTTCTGCAGGCTAAAGGGCCTGTCCGCAGTAGTCGTTTGTGTCTGCGCGATCCTTCCATTGATCCTTCGAGCGCAACAACCCTCCGCTCAGCCTCCCCGACCGGATCAGGCGAAAACGCCCGCGCCTGCCAAGAAACAAAGCCCGTTTGAATCGGTCCCCCAGGCTCCCAGCGAGCAGCCGCCGCCTGCGGCCGAGCCGAAAAAGCCGGAAACCCAGCGTCCCGGCCGGCCGGCTCTGGAAGCTCCCCAGGAGGCCCAGGCCCCTCCCCCGGCACAGAACGTCGTGGACCGCGTCGAATTCCGCGGCGCCCGCCGCGTTCCTCAGGACACCCTGCGGGCCATGATCGCCACCCGCCGGGGCGACGTCTACAACGAGGAAGTGCTGCGCCGCGACTTCATGGCCCTGTGGAACACCGGCCGCTTCGACGACATTCGCCTCGAAAGCGAGCCCGGGCCCGGCGGCGTAGTGGTGCGTTTCATGCTCACCGAGCGCCGCGTGGTCCGCTCCATCAAGTACGAAGGCATGAAGTCCATCACGGTGTCCGAGATTCTGGATCGCTTCAAGGAACGCAAGGTCGGGCTCTCCGTCGAGTCGCAGTTCGATCCGAACAAGGTTCAGCGCGCCACCGTGGTCCTCAAGGAGTACCTCGCGGAACGCGGGCGGCAGTTCGCCGAAGTCGAGCCGGATGTCCGGCAGATTCCCCCCTCCTCCCTGGAAATCACCTTCAACGTCAAGGAAGGCCCCAAGGTCAAGATCGGTGACATCGACGTAGTCGGGAACCAGGTCTTCAACGACCGCCGCGCCATCCGGGCCATGAAGAGCATCCGCCCCATCGGCGTCCCCCATTCGATCTTCCTGGAGAACATCTTCTCCAAGACCTTCGACTCCACCAAGCTCGACATGGACAAGGACCTGCTGCGCGATGCCTACCAGCAGGAGGGCTACTTCACCGCCCGCGTGCTGGACCATAAGATGGTCATCCGGGACGTGGGAGGCGGCAAGTTCCGCATTCCGCTCTTCTACCGGAACAAGCCCGGCAAGCGCGCCGACCTCACCATTCCCGTCGAGGAAGGACGGCAGTACAAGCTCAACAAGATCAACTTCGTGGGCGTGAAGCTGTTCCGCACGCCGGAAACCCTCATGAAGCCCTTGTTCCAGATGCAGGAGGGCGACATCTTCTCCACCGCCAAGCTCCGCAAGGGCCTGGAGAACCTGCGCAAGCTGTACGGCGAGTTCGGCTACATCGACTTCGTCCCCGAGCCGGATTTCAACATCATTCCCAACTCGGATAAGATTGACCTGACCCTGACCGCCGACGAGGGCAAGCAGTTCTTCATCCGCCGCATCGACTTTGCCGGCAACCAGACCACGCGCGACAAGGTGATCCGCCGCGAGATCCTGCTGGATGAAGGCGACATGTACAACACCCGGCTGTGGGAGCTGAGCATCCTGCGCCTGAACCAGCTGGGCTACTTCGAAGTCCTCAAGGAAGAGGAAGCGGCCGACATCAAGCGCAACCCCGGCACCAACACCGTGGACATCACCCTCAAGGTGAAGGAGCGCGGGAAGAACACGGTGGGGCTCACCGGAGGCGTCTCCGGCATCGCGGGCAGCTTCGTCGGTTTCAACTATTCCACCAACAACTTCCTGGGCCTGGGCGAGACTCTCTCGATCGAATCCCAGCTGGGCGACCGCTTGCAGGATGTCAGTTTCGGCTTCACCGAGCCTTACTTCATGGACCGGCCCCTGCAGCTGGGGTTCGTCGTGTACACGCGGCGCTTCAACTACGACCAGGGGCGCGAAGTTTCCCTGCTTACCGGGCGCAACCTGATCCCTCTGTTCGAGGCGGTGGGCCGCGACAACCTGATGAACTACGTGCAGAACGGCTACGGCTTCACCGTTTCGGCCAGCTACCCGTTGAAGCGCAGTTTCGCCCGGGTGGGCATCACCTACGGCTACGACAACTCGGATATCACCGTCAACAGCACGGCGTCGCGGCAGTATTTCGAGTTCATCAATTTCCAGGGCCTGGGCGGGCCTAACTCGCTCACCGGCATCAAGACCAGCGCCATCACTCCGTCCTATTCCTATAACACCGTCAATCACCCGATCAATCCCACCGCCGGCCGGAGCCTGTTCATCTCCACCCAGTTTGCCGGCAGTTTCCTGGGCGGCAACGTCAATACCATCCGCCCGGTGGTCGACGCCAAGTGGTTCAAGCCGTCGCCGTTTAACAACAAGCACATCCTGGCCTTCCACGGCATGGCGTCGCTGTTGACCGGCTACGGAGGCAAGGTCGCTCCACCCTTCGCCCGCACCTACATCGGCGGCGAACAGGATATCCGCGGTTTTGACATCTGGGGAATCAGCCCCATGGCGTTCATTCCCAGCGAGGCGACCATCAACGTGCTGAACGCCGACGGCAGCGCCCGGACCCAGAAGAACGCGGACGGCGAGATCGTCAACCAGACGATGAGAATCCCCATCTACCAGCTCATCTTCCCGGGCGGCGATACCCAGTTCATCGGTAACTTCGAGTACCGCATCCCCATCGTCGGGCCGGTTACCCTGGCCGCCTTCATGGATGCCGGCGTGAACAAGATCCTGCGGTCCAACCAGCTCACCATGAACAGCGACCGGGTCAGTGAGTTGAACGGCATCTTCCCCCAGGCCAACTTCACCGGCAAGGCGATTATCGCTCCCGGCACTCAGAAGGTGCGTATGTCCACCGGCCTGGAGCTGCAGGTGCTGCTGCCGGTGGTGAACGCGCCGTTCCGGATCTACTGGGCCTACAACCCCCTGGTGGTGCGCCAGTTCCTGCAGCCGCCTATCGTGGCCGACCGGTCGATGTTCCCCAACCAGGCCACCTTCATCAACTCGGTCGCGACCTGGGGCAACGCCACGCCGTTTTTTGAACAGCGCAGAACATTCCGGTTCACCATCGGCCGGACCTTTTGAAGACCGGCAAGCATAGAGAATCTAACAGTACGCCGGCCAAATACGCGAAGATGGAACGAAGGAGTTTGAATTTCGTGAACAGCAAGACGATGTTACTGCCCGCCCTGGTCTTGGGGCTCGCTTCCCTGGCGGGCGCTCAGTCCTCCGCTCCGCCGACCAAGGTCGGCATCATCCAGATCCAGGGCGCCATCTTGGGCACCAAGGACGGCCAGAAGGCTCTCAACAACCTGCAGGCCAAGTTCGCCCCCAAGAAGACCGAGATCGAGAAGAAGCAGAACGAGATCGCCCAGTTGCAGGACCAGATGCGCAAGGGCAGCAACACCATGAGCGATGAGGCCAAGCAGAAGCTGGCCCGCGATATCGATCAGAAGACCAAGATCCTGCAGCGCGACACCGAGGACGCCCAGGCCGAGCTTGACCAGGAGCAGAATCGCATCATGCAGGAGCTGGGAGCCAAGATCATGGCTGTGATCTCCAAGTACGCCCAGGACAACGGCTACGCCGTGATCCTTGACGTCAGTTCCCCCCAGACTCCGGTCCTGTACGCCGCCAACGGAATCGACATCACGCAGGACATCGTGAAGCTGTACGACGAAAACGCCCCGGCCGCTTCCGGCACCGCGGCTCCGCCGCCCGCCGCCGCCCGGCCGGCCGCGCCCAAACCTGCTGCTCCCAAGCCGGCTGTTCCCGCCCCCAAGAAGTAGCGGATTCCGCAGTGTTGGCCCGGAAACAATCCGGGTGTGGACAGTCGTAAACAAACGGCCGCCCGGGTTGTTCCATGCCCGGATTGGAGGTACCCTGAAAGCGGGGGAGATATGAAAGTCCTGGTACCGGTGGGTTTGACTTTTCTCCTGGCTGGCTCTCTTTTCGCCCAGCGCGCACCCGTACAAGGCCGGGGCGCCCGTTTCCAAAGCCCCGGTTTCGGCAGCGTGATTCACCCCGGGACCCCGCGTCCCCCGGTAGCCCGGAATCCCTTCTCCATCACCGATCCGGGCTTCGCCCGGCGGCTGGGCTCCACCGTCAGCGGCTTTCCTCCCGACGTCAATCGCCGGCCCAACCATGGAAAACGGAACGTCCTGCTGGTCCCCTACGCCTACCCGGTTTTCCTGGGAGGCTACCCCTACCAGGAGCCGCAGGCGCCCAACATCACGATTGTCAACACACCGCCGCCCGCCCCTCAGGTGGTGATCAACCAGAATTTCATCCCCGAGGGCGGCGCCGCGCTCACCGCTCAGGACTACCCGGCGGCGCAGGAATCCGAGGCGGAATCATCCGGAGTCCGCATCTACGACGCCCCCTCCCGTCCGGCCGGGGAACCCGACTCCGGCAGCCGGGGCCATAGCTACCTGGTGGCGTTCAAGGACCAGTCCATCTACTCCGCCATGGCCTATTGGGTGGACGGGGAGACGCTGCACTACGTGACCCCCCAGGGAGTGCATAACCAGGCGTCGCTCGACCTGATCGACCGCGATTTCACCGAGCAGTTGAACCGCGAACGCAAGGTGCAGGTCCTCCTCCCGCGTAATTAGGATGGCCGTGGCGGGAAGGAAGGCCGTCGGATTCTCCCGTAGGACTCCGTTGAAGACCAGCCGGTAAGTCAGCGTTCGGCTTTTTGATCAGCGGACTGGCCGACTCGTGGTTCCATCACCGGCCCGAAGCAAGCTCCCGCGCTGCGCCATCCCTGCTCGGATCGCACCCCGCGCCGGGGCGCTGATTCCTGAAGCTCATCGCTGATTGCTGAGTGCTGACAGCTTGCCCCTCGTGCAAATGTCAAGCCTGAGAGACCCATTCTCAGGTTCCGCCCGCCAGTTGCCGCACGAACTCGATGTCCCCCTCCACGAAGTCGAATCCGGGCAGCGATGCCCTCGGCGCCCAGCGGATCTCTTCGAAGACCAGGTTTGCCGGCTCACCCTCGAAGCTGCACACCCGGAAAAAGAACAGCCGGATGGGGTCCCGTCCCGGGTATTGATAGGAGTAGCCGCCGATCCGCTCGCTGATCCCCGCCTCGATCCCCAGCTCCTCCCGCAGTTCCCGGACCAGCGCCGCCTCGGGCGATTCTCCCGGTTCCACCTTGCCCCCGGGGAATTCCCACTTGAGCGCATGAGTCTGACCGGCCCGGCGCCGGCACACCAGGACCGCGCCGTCCCGTTCAATGATGCCGGCCACCACCCCCGTCATCCGGCGCGCCGCTCAGAAGATGAAGGACAGCCCGGCCGAGGTCTCCAGTTGGTGCAGCATCCCGGAGCGGTCGGTGAGAGGGAACGGCTTCGCGGTGGCGTAGTCGCGAACGTCGAATCGCAGCGCCCAGACCGGTGTGATCCGCACCTTCAATCCGCCGCCGTAGTTGAAACCGAACTTGGTGTAGCCGCCCGTGTAGACCGAGGTGCCGGGCGGATAGAAAGTGCTGAAGTGGCCGCCGCCCGCCGCGAACGGCCGGATGGCGGAGCCTTCCGGGGTGGCATAGGCCAGGAAGCTGTAGCCGAACTGGTGGATGGACATGCCCGATTTCTCGCCCGCCACCTCCAGGTTTCCCCGGTTGTATCCGTAGCCGATCTCGTGTCCGAAAAAGCGGTACGTGTTCAACGTCAGCCGCAGGCCCAGCCGGAAGTTCCCTCCCACCGTATAGCGGAACTGGCCGTCCGTGCCCACATCGTTATTCCGGTAGCTGGCTTTCCCCACGCTGACCCCGAACTCCCCCACCTGAGCCCGGGCCCCTGCCGCAAAGGCGCACAATCCCACTACCAACAGTACTCGACGCATCGATTCTCCTTGAATGACCCCCCCGGCAGCCGCGGCAAGGTAAACGGGAATCGGACCTCCCGACTTCTCACGCGGCCCGGAATTTGTCCCGGCACGCGGCCGAGCAGAAGTGCATCACTTCGCCGTCGATGGTTTTCTTGACGGATGACTGGACGGAAACGAAGACCCCGCAGACCGGGTCCTTTTTCAATTCGCCGCTGCTGCCCCGGCCGCCGGCGGCGCTGGCGCCGCTGACCGGTCCGGCCGGCCGGCCACCCAGGGCCCGGGCGACATAACCGAATGCTGCCCGCAGAACCATGACCAGAACCACGAGGAACAGCAGCCGGACGAAATTGATCAGAATAAAACGCATCAAAAACACAATGGGCGCCTCGCGGGAGGCGCCCATCACTTCCCGTCAATTATTTCTTCTTGGCGCCCGATTTCTTGGCGGCCGGCGCATCGGGATTCTTGTACTCGGTGGAAAGCGCGCTCTCCATCGACGCGATCATTCCCTTGGCGCTGTCCGCGAACGGGCCGTTGGGCTCCAGCTTCAGATACGCCTCAAACGCTTCCCGGGTTCCAGGCACGGGGATGACTTTTCCATCCGGCGTCGTCTGGGCCTTCGAAACCAGGTAGACGCCGTATTGATACTGGGCCGGCGCGTAGTTCGGGTCGGCTTCGATGGCCTTCTTGAAGGCGTCGCCGGCCGGTTCCATCTGGCCGGTGTTCACCAGAACGGCGCCCAGGTTGTAGTAGTAGCGGCCGGCCTGCGGCGGGTCGAGCTGCGCCGCCTTGGTCAGTTCCGCCTTGGCCTCGTCGAACTTCCTGGCCCGGGCCAGCGCCAGCGCGAAGTTGTTATGGTAGGCCGCGTCCTCCGGCTTCAGCTCCATCGCTTTCTGGTAGGACTCCAGGCCCTTGGCGTACAGGGCATCCTGTTCCGCTCCGCTCTTGGTGCCTCCCGACTGCATGTAGGCTTCGGCCAGCTGCGCCCACACCACGTGCTGCTTGGGATCCAGTTCTCCCGCCTTGGTGAAGGCCGCGATGGCCGCATCGAACTGCTTCCCGTTCAAGGCCTGCACGCCCTGGTTGAAGGCGTCGTTCAACTCCTTGTTCTTAGCCAGCGCCTGCTCGCGCTCCTTCATCGCCTTCTCCAGCGCCGCCTTCTGCTCGGAGGAGAGCCCGCGCTGCTGTTCCTGGCTCAACTGCCCGGATTCCGCCGCCTTCTGCAATGCCTCCTGGCGCTGCCGGATGGCCTGCATGTCGAAGTTGACCGGGGTCGGATCGCCCAGGCGCGTGCGCACGCCGTCCACGGAATCCACGTCCCGCCCATCCACTTCGAGCGTCACTTTGTACATACCCAGCGGAAGGCCGGCATGGAAGTAGTGACCCTTCTTGTCTGTCTTAACCTTGTAGTTGCCTCTGATATCCTTGCGTTCGATCTTGACCAATGCGCCCTTCAGGGGCTTCCCGTCCGGACCCTTCACTTCTCCTTCCAGCGAGGAAGTCTGGGCGGTGGCCGAAGCGGCAAACATGAGGACGCCAGCCGCTGCTACCGCCAGCGTGCGGGAGAATGAAAACATACTCTGACCTCCAGAACTTTCGACTTCATTTCTAGAATACTACAGCCGGGACCCGCCCGCGTTACCGGACCGAGCCCACCAGCCCGGCCGCCATGAGCCGCTCGTCCACGCGGTTCAGGCCGCGCACCGAGGCCAGGGTCAGCAGCGGCGTATGCCGCACGACGCAGAGATGTTCCGCTACCGGCCACAAGTCCTGCTCGGCCGTCATCCATTGCAGCCGGTCGAAGCGCGCCAGGTTCACCGGGCGGGAGTAGGCCCGCAGCGTCTTCTCACCCGAGAGGTTGTAGTAGTGCTCGAAATACGACATGGCCAGCTCGCGCAGCGTCCGGTAGACCGGCTCGCGGAAACGCAGGCCGGCGTAGTTCGATTTGGCGATGGCGCCCCAGTGGCCCCGCTGCCGGTAGATCGCCAGCACGTGGTCGTCGTCGCGCACCGCTTCCAGATCCAGCAGCAGCGGCGGAAAGCCGTGCACCCGCAGCGCCGCCGCAGCCATCAGCGCGCCTTCCAGGCAGTGCGCCGTGCGGTCGCGCAGCACTCTCCGCGGCGAGCGGCAGGTGGGGCCGGCTTTCTCCTTGTTGTAAGCCAGCTCGCAGTCCAGAAAGTGCTGGATCTTCTCGGGAGTCGAGAGGCGCCGCAGCACGACCCGCTCGCCGGCCGCAAACCCGTTCACCCTGTTCATCGTTAGTGCCGGAGCACGCCCGGCCGCTCCGAATTTCCGCAACCGGCGCCGTTCATAGCGGGCGGGGGGAAGAGCTACTGCAGGCGGGGGCGGTTCTGCTCATGGAGGACCAGGCCGTCGAATATGGCCAGCACCTGCTTCCGGTAGGCGTACACTTTCTGTAGGGACTCGCGGAAGGGGTGCTCGAAATCCTGCGCTCGCATCCACTTATCGAACATGGATCGCGGTACGTCGATGTCCTGCCGGAGCCGCTCGACCGAATGGCCGCGCAGAAAAAGGCCGTAGAAAAATGCGGCCTCCCGTTGCGGGGCTAAAGGATCTAATTCATCCGCTGTCATACTGAAAAAGCTCTCAGCGAAATAGCAGTATAACGGCCCTGCGCAGGCTTGGGCAAGTCCCTCTTCCTGAAGCCCCCCTTCGCGTTCCCCGCGCCTCCCGCGCGGCGGCCTGGTCCCCTGCCACGGCCTTTCTTTCATGCCTTTGTGATGCGCTTCACGCTCCCGGCTTGACCGCCGCGGCGCGTTGTGCCCAAACTCCAATGCATCGGGGTAACAGCTCTGTTGGAGGGTTGGGGTGAGCAAAACCCCCGGATGGGTGAAATCCCTGTTTCCGAGCCTTGGCAGCCTTGACTGCCGGGCAAGTGTGTGTTACCGTCCGATCAATCGGGAGGGCGGGTCCTCCGGGGTCCCACTTTAGCGGCTCGTTAATCCCGTGAAACCTGGAGGGGTTTCAAACAAAACAAGCTTCGGGAGTCAAGACACATGAAAACAACACCGCTGTTTTCGCGTGCCGTGGTCTGTCTCGTCTCGCTGATTCTCACGGGAACAGCGAGTGGACAGGACTATCGTGCCAAGGTGCAAGGCCTTGTTACGGACGCCAGCCAGGCGGCTGTCGTCGGCGCAAGAGTTACTCTGAAAAACCTGGGAACCGGCATTGAATCCGTGAAGGATACCGACGCCACCGGGCGCTACCTGTTCGAGTTCGTTCAGCCCGGAACCTACTCGGTCAGCGTCGAGATGTCCGGATTCACTAAGTGGACCCAGGAGAACATCACCGTGCTGACCCGCGGCGACGTCACCATCAACCCGCAGCTGACGGTCGGCGCCGTCACCGAATCGGTCAACGTGAGTGAGGCCATCGCTCAGGTCCAGTTCAACACCAGCACCATGACCACCATGGTCACTGGCCAGTTACTGAAGGACGTGCCCGTGCTGGCGCGCAATCCTTTCACCCTGGCGCTGCTCAACCCCGCGGTGATCAACCGCTACTGGGATGTGGCCCACCGCAACCCGTTCTATATGTGGTCCAACTCCGGTATGGACGTGGGCGGGCAGACCGGCGGCAAGAACGACCAGCTGCTGGACGGCGTGCCCCTCGGCTATGCGGCCCGCGGTTCCTACAACGCGCCCATGGACGCCGTGCAGGAAGTGGCCGTGCAGCAGAACGCCGTGGATTCCGAGTTCGGCTTCTCCGCCGGCGGCGTGCTCAACCTGTCCATGAAGTCCGGCACCAACGACTACCACGGCACCGCTTACTACTTCGGCCGCAACCCCGCCCTCAACGCCGTCAGCAACCGCCTGGCGGGCACCGAGAGCGTGGTCAAGAACCATATCTGGGGCGGCACCGTCGGCAACCCCATCATCAAGAACAAGCTGTTCAGTTACTTCACCTACGAGCAGTGGAAGTCCACCCAGCCCCAGAACACCACTGCCACGCTGCCCACCGATCTGGAGCGGGCCGGCGATTTCTCGCGCACCTTCGCCCCCTCCGGGGCCCTGCGCACCATCTACGATCCTTTCACCACCCGCTACGACCCCGCCACCGCGACCGTCACCCGCACGCCCTTTCCCGGCAACGTCATTCCGCAGCAGCGCATCGACCCCACCGGCCAGAAGGTCATCGGAGACCTCTGGAAGCCCAATCACCCCGGCGACGACATCACCGGTATCGGCAACTACAAGAAGTCGTATTACTGGTGGCTCAAGTACTGGAACATCTCCGAGCGCGTCGACTACAACATCAACGACAAGTGGCGCATGTACGCCCGCTTCTCCAAGTACCAGACCCGCCTCGATAACCCCAACCACGGCGGCACCATCGCCGTGCGTTCCGACAACGGCGGCATCATGGACGCTCTCAACGCGGCCGCCGACGTCCTGTACATGCTGTCCCCGCGCACGACTCTCAACTTCCGCTACGGCGCCACCTACATGGAGGACGAGTACGACTCCGACTGGGCCAAGGTGGACGAGAGCGTCTGGGCCAACCTCTTCCCCTCCGGCTGGTACAAGCCTGTGCTCAAGGACCTGCCCGGCATCTACTACCCGAGCTTCAGCTTCAGCGGCAACGGCTCGGTCAGCGCCGGTCTGGGCAGCTGGTGGCAGGTGCGCGGCCGCGTGCACAGCGGCAACTTCACCGTCACCCACGACCGCGGCATGCACCGCATGAAGGCCGGCTACCAGTTGCGGCACAGCTACGACTTCAACGGCCTCCCCTCGGTAGGCGGTTTCGGCTTCAACGCCGTGGACACCGGCAACACCTTCATCAACTTCGACCCGCGCAACAGCGGCAGCCAGTTCGCCTCCGCCCTGCTCGGCGTGGTCAATAACGGCAACGCGTCCATCAGCCCCATGTTCCACAACGCCTATCAGCAGTGGGGCCTCTTCTTCCAGGACGACATCAAGCTCACCCGCAACCTCACCCTCAACCTGGGTCTGCGTTACGAATACGAGAACGCCCCCAAGGACGACCAGCTGATGTTCTCCCGCTACCTCGACCTGAACAATCCCATCCCCGAGTTCCAGGGCGCCAATGCTCCGCAGATGCCTTCCGAGGTGACCAGCATCGCCAGCGTCGCCTACAAGTACAACGGGTCATGGATCTTCACCGATGAGGACAACCCCCGCACCTATCCCGCCAAGTGGAACTTCCTGCCGCGCGTCGGCGTCGCCTACCGCATCAACGACCTCAGCGCCCTGCGCGTCGGCTGGGCCCGCTACGCGGTCCCCTTCAAGGGCGCCTGGACCGAGGGCCTCGGTTCCATCCCGCTGGACGGCTTCTCTCAGCAGACCCTGGTCGAAAGCCCTGTCGAGGGCGCGCCCAAGACCCTGATCAGCGACCCCTTCCCCGCTTCGAACCCGGTCATCCCGCCGGTGGGCAAGGGACGCGGGCGCTACACCAACCTGGGCAACCCCGCCTGGTGGTTTTATCAGGACCTGAAGCGGTCCATCAACGATCGCATCAACTTCTCCTACCAGCGCCAGCTGCCCTGGCAGCTCCTGTCCGACTTCACCTACTTCATGAACTTCGGACACAACGCCCTGGGCACCAGCATGTGGGGAGGCAGCGAGCAGGTCAACCTCAACATGGTGGATCCCAACCTGATCTATCAGCACAAAGGCGCCGTGGACGCCGCCGTCCGCAATCCCTTCTACCAGGCCTTGCCGACCGACAAGATGCCCGGCAACCTGCGCAACCGCCAGACCGTCGCCGTGCGCGACCTGCTGCGTCCCTACCCGCACTACGGCGATCTCAACGAGCGCCTCAACGAGGGCTGGTCTACCCGCTACTACGCCATCCAGATCAAGGTCGACCGTCCCTTCGCCAACGGCCTCAGCATGACCATGGGCTACAACTACAACCGCGAGTCGCGCGATGTCTGGTTCAATGACATCGACCAGTACGCCCAGCGCTTCACCCTGATGGACACCCGCGAGCCCAGGCACAACCTGCGCATCGGCGGGACCTGGGAAGTGCCCGTCGGCCGCGGCCGCAGGTACCTGAACGGAGTGCATCCCGTTCTGGAAGCCATCATCGGCGGCTGGGGAACCAGCCACCTGCTGATGTGGAACAACGGCCCGCGCCTTACCTTCGGCGCGGCGGTGGCCCCCACCGAGAGCCCCCGGATCGACAATCCCACTCGCGAGAAGTACTTCGACACGTCGAAGTTCGCCCAGATCCCCGCCTACACCCCGCGCACCAATCCCTGGTACTACAGCGACCTGCGCGGGTTCGGTTTCTGGAACCTGGACAGCACCCTGTCCAAGTACTTCCAGGTCACCGAGCGGGTCCGCTTCGAACTCCGCATGGAGTTCTACAACATGCCCAATGCGTTCATGCCCAGCCAGCCCGAAGTCGGCAACGTCACCAGTTCCAACTTCGGCCGCAGCACCTGGATCGCGGGCGGCAACTACGGCCGCGAGATCCAGTACACCGGGCGCATCCACTTCTAGTCCGCACCCGCCTCGACAACCGGGCCCGGCTCACCCAGCCGGGCCCTTTTTTTTCGCGGTCTTTTCCCCCGGAACTCCTCCCACCGCTCAGCCCTTCCCGGCGGACAGGCGTTCACGCCCGGACTCCCTGGCTGTCCTGGCCTGCCAAAAGGCGGATGCGGAGACCCGCCGAAGAACCGGAAGGCCGGCCCCCTCCAGCCAAAGTCCGGAAACAGCAAACGCATTGAGGAAAGCTTGCGGCTGAAGCAGATGATTAAAGGCTATTCACTTAAGGTCAGAACCTTGCGAAGTTAATATCATCGCCGGCAATGTTAATAGTTATTAACCTGTTTCCCGGCGGTCAGCCGGCCATACACCCCGCTCCCAACCGCGATGTAAATTTTCGGTGTCTCGCTTTGGGCTGTTGCCGGCGCTGCAACTTATAGAACTTACAGAGATTCCTGATTCTCGGGAAGACCCGCCGGGCGACCCGCACCCACTCGCCGCCGGACCGGCCGGGTCTCTCCTGCTTGACTCCCTCCAGGCCCCGTGTTACCGGTCCCCGAAATGGTGGGAAAGGGCCCCAATACCCTTTTGCCATCCATGGAGGCCACGAAGCCGTCATGGGCGCCGGCTTACCATCAAGCTGACCACGACGGTGACAGCAAATCTGTTGGCATGGAGTAGCCGATGAAGAGAGTTCCGCGGGCCAGGGGAGTTCTGTCCCTCCTGGTTCTTCTCATGTTATTTGCCGCGATAGGATCCGCCCAGGACTATCGTGGAAAAGTTCAGGGTGCGGTGACCGACCCAAGCCAGGCGGCGATTGTCGGAGCCAAGGTATCCCTGAAGAACGTCAACACCGGGGTCGAGACCTCCAAACAGACCGATGCCGCCGGCCTGTACACGTTCGACTTCGTTCAGCCTGGAACCTATGAAGTGGCCGTCGAGGCCACGGGCTTCCAGAGGTTCGTGCAGGGCAACATCACCGTTCTGACGCGCGGAGACGTCACCGTCAACGCGCAGTTGACCGTGGGCGCCGTTGCCGAGACGGTCACGGTTTCCGAAGAAGTGGCCGCTGTGCAGTTCAACTCGGCCACCATGACCACCATGGTCACCGGCCAGTTGCTCAAAGACGTGCCTGTGCTGGCGCGCAACCCCTTCACCCTGGCGCTGCTGAATCCCGCAGTCGTCAACCGGTACTGGGACGTGTCGCACCGCAACCCGTTCTACATGTGGTCCAACTCCGGCATGGACATGGGCGGATCGACCGGCGGCAAGAACGACCAGCTGCTGGACGGCGTGCCGCTGGGCTATGCGGCGCGCGGCTCCTACAACGCCTCCATGGACGCCGTGCAGGAAGTGGCCGTACAGCAGAACGCCGTCGACTCCGAATTCGGATTCGGCGCGGGGGGCACCTTGAACCTCTCCATGAAATCGGGGACCAACGAATACCATGGCACGGCCTACTACTTCGGTCGCAACCCGAGGTTGAATGCCGTGAGCAACCGCCTCACCCAGGACAAGAGCGTAGTGAAGAACCACATCTGGGGCGGCACCATCGGCAACCCGATCATCAGGAACAAGCTGTTCAGCTACTTCAGCTATGAGCAGTGGAAAGCCACGCAGCCGTCAGCCAACCTTTCCACCCTGCCCACCGACCTGGAGCGCGCGGGCAACTTCTCGCAGACCTTCAACGCGGCCGGCGGAATCCGGACCATCTACGATCCCTTCACCACCAAGTACGATCCGGCCGCCGCGAAGGTGACGCGGACGCCGTTCCCCGGCAATATCATCCCCGCACAGCGCATCGATCCTACCGGGCAGAAACTGGTGGATGACCTGTGGAAGCCGAACAACCCCGGCGACAACATCACCGGCATCAACAACTACAAGAAAGCCTATGCCTGGTGGCTGAAGTACTGGAACTTTTCCGAGCGCGTGGATTACAACATCAACGACAAGTGGCGCATGTACGCGCGTTTCTCCAAGTACCAGACCCGCCTCGACAATCCCAACTACGCCGGCACCATCGCCCTGCGTTCCGATAACGGCGGCATCATGGATGCCCTGAACGCCGCCGCGGACGTGCTGTACATGATGTCGCCCACCACCACCATCGATTTCCGGTATGGCGCGTCATACCTCGAAGACGAGTACGACTCCGACTGGTCGAAGCAGCCCGAGAGCGTCTGGGCCAACCTCTTCCCGACCGGCTGGTACAAGCCCGTGCTGAAAGACCTGCCTGGAATCTACTATCCGAGCATCAGCTACAGCGGCAACGGCTCTGTCGGCGCTGGACTGGGCAGCTGGTGGCAGGTTCGCGGGCGCGTCCACGCCCCGAGCATCACCTTGACTCACGATCGCGGCATTCACCACATGAAGGCCGGCTGGCAGTTACGGTACAGCTACGACTACAACGGCCTGCCCGCGGTGGGCGGTTTCACTTTCGACGCCGTGGACACCGGTGACACCTTCATCAACCACGTCGCGGCCAGCAGCGGCAGCCAGTTCGCCTCCGCCCTGCTCGGTGTTGTGAACAGCGGGAACGCGACGATCAATCCCATGTTCTACAACCAGTACTCGCAATGGGGTATGTTCTTCCAGGATGACATCAGGCTGAGCCGCAACATCACCCTGAACCTGGGCGTGCGCTGGGAGACGGAGAGCGCGCCCAAGGAAGACCACTACCGGTTCTCCCGCTACCTCGACCTCGCCGACCCGATCCCCGAACTGCAGAGCGGCGTGGCCATGCCCTCCCAGGTCACCTCGATCGCCAAGCTTAACTACAAGTACAACGGCGCCTGGATCTTCACCGACGCCTCGAATCCGCGCGTGTACAAAGACCTCCACAACTTCCTGCCGCGCGCCGGCATCGCCATCCGCATCAACGACCTCAGCGCCTTGCGCCTGGGCTATGCCCGGTATGCGGTGCCGATGAAGGGAGCCTTCACGGAAGGTCTGGGCTCCATCCCGCTCGACGGCTACTCCCAGGTCACCGATGCTCTGGGCCCCATCGAGGGGGTGCCGAGAACCCTGATCAGCGATCCGTTCCCCGCCGGCAACCCGGTGCTGCCTCCGGTGGGCACGGGCCGCGGGCGCTACACCAACCTCGGCAACGCCGCCAGCTGGTTCAACCAGGACCTGAAGCGCCCCATCAACGACCGCATCAGCATCTCCTACCAGCGGCAGTTGCCGTTGCGGTTCGCCAGCGACACCACTTTCTTCATGAACTTCGGGGCCAACCAGCTGTATCCCAACATGTGGGGCGGCAACTACGGCTACGATTTGAACCAGATCGATCCGAACCTCTATTACACCCACAAAGGCGCCATGGATGCTTCGGTGCCGAACCCCTTCTACAGGCTGCTGCCGACCGAAAAGATGCCGGGCAGCCTCCGGAACCAGGAGACCGTCTCGGTGGCTTCACTGCTCCGGCCGTATCCGCAGTATGCGGGTTCGCTCAATGAGCAGTTCATGACCGGGCGCTCCAACCGGTATAAGGCGATCCAGATCAAGGTCGATCGGCCTTTCGCCAACGGCCTCAGCATGACCATGGGCTACAACTACAACCAGGAGTCCCGCTCGGAGTGGTTCAACGACATAGCCACGTACAGCAACGACCTGCAGTTGATCGACACACGCGAGCCGCGGCACACCCTCCGGCTGGGCGGCACCTGGGAAGTTCCGGTCGGCCGGGGCCGCCGGTTTCTCGGCAACGCGAACCGCGTGGTTGACGCAATCGTGGGCGGTTGGGCGACCAGCCACCTGCTGATGTGGAACAACGGCCCGCGGCTGACTTTCGGCGCGGCCGTCGCGCCCGCCGACAGCCCGAGGATCGACAACCCGACCCGGCAGCAGTACTTCAACCCGGCGGGATTCACGCAACAGCCGGCCTACACGCCGCGCACCAACCCCTGGTACTACGACGATCTGCGCGGCTTCGGCTTCTGGAGCCTGGACAGCACGCTGTCCAAGTACTTCCAGGTGACCGAGCGCGTGAAGTTCGAACTCCGCATGGAGTTCTACAACATGCCGAACGCCTTCATGCCCAGCCAGCCTGAGCTGGATCCGACCAGTTCGAACTTCGGCAGGAGCACCTGGGTGCAGGGCGGCAACTACGGACGCGAGGTCCAGTACACCGGCCGCATCCACTTCTAGTCAGTACCCGCTTCGACACGCGGCCCGGCTCCCGGCCGGGCCTTTTTTTCCGCTTGCGCGGTCTCCTGCCGTCGGAGTTCCTTCCGCCGCTCAGGACTTCCCTGCGCAAAGGTGTCCGCATGTTCGGACTCCCTGGCTGTCCAGCCCCCGCGAAAGGCGGCTCTCCGGAGACCCGCCGAGGAACCGAAACGCCTGCCTCGCCCAGCCAAAGTCCGGAAACGGCAAACCCATCGGGGGCTTATTTCCGTCGGCCGTACAAAGCCATAGTCTCTTCACCGGCGAAGCGGGTTGGGGATGGTCACTGACCTGCCGGCCGGTGGTCAGCCGGCCTGTCGGACCGGCTGGGTCTCTCCTGCGTGATTCCGGCTTGACCCCGTCCGGATCACCGTGCTATTGTTCATCCAATGGTGGGAAAGGGTCTGAAACACTCGTTTTCTGTCCATAAGCAGCATAAGGGGTCCAAATACCTGAGGACATTACCTGTGTCCTCCGGGAGTTCAGATACATGCAAAGAAAAACTTCGCTTTGGCTTGTAAGCCTTACTTGCCTCGCCCTCGTCTTCCTGTTAACGGGGATTGCGAGCGGGCAAGAGTATCGAGCCAGGGTATCGGGTCTGGTCACAGACCCCAGCCAGGCGGCCATCGTGGGCGCCAAGGTAACCCTGAGGAACGTTAACACCGGAACCGAAACCAGCCGCAGTACCGATGCCACCGGCCGCTACCTGTTCGACTTCGTTCAGCCGGGCACCTACTCGGTCGCCATCGAGGCCGCCGGTTTCCAGCGGTTCCTGCAAGAGAACATCAGCGTGCTCACCCGCGGCGACGTAACCGTCAACGCCAGTCTCACCGTCGGCGCCGTGGCGGAGACCATCACGGTATCGGAGGAAGTGGCCCAGGTCCAGTTCAACACTTCCACGATGACTACGACCGTGCAGGGCAACCTGCTGAAGGACATTCCCATCCTCGCGCGGAATCCCTTCTCCCTGGCCCTGCTGAACCCGGCCGTGATCAACAAGTACTGGGACGTCTCGCACCGCAACCCGTTCTATATGTGGTCCTCCAACGGTCTGGACATCGGCGGACGCACCGGCGGCAAGAACGACATGCTGCTGGACGGCGCCGCGCTGGGTCTCTCGGCCCGCGGTTCCTACATGCCTTCCATGGACGCCGTGCAGGAAGTGGCCGTGCAGCAGAACGCGCTGGACAGCGAGTTCGGCTTCTCGGCCGGCGGCACCCTCAACGTCTCCATGAAATCGGGCACCAATGATTTTCATGGCACCGGTTACTACTTCGGCCGCAACCCCAAGCTCAACGCCGTCACCAACCGGCTGCTCACCGGCGCCGGCCGCCAGGCCAGCGTTATCAAGAACCACATCTACGGCGGCACCATCGGCGGGCCCATCGTGAAGAACAAGCTCTTCTTCTACGCAGCCTACGAGCGCTGGAAGAACACCCAGCCCTCCGGCAAGGACCAGACCGTGGCCACCGACCTGGAACGGGTCGGCGACTTCTCCCGCTCCTTCGCCAAGGACGGCAGCCTGCGGGCCATCTACGACCCATGGACAACCAAGTTCGATTCGGCCACCGGAACCTCCAGCCGCACCCCGTTCCCCGGGAATATCATCCCCCAGAACCGTATCAACCCCACCGGCGCCAAGATCATGAACGATCTCTGGAAGCCGAACAATGCCGGCGACGACCTGACCGGCATCAATAACTATCGCATCGCCTACGCCTGGTGGTTGAAGTATTGGAACTTCTCCAACCGCGTCGACTACAACATCAACGACAAGTGGCGCATGTATGCCCGCTTCTCCAAGTACGAGACCCGGCTGGACAACCCCAACTGGGGCGGCACCATCGCGGTCCCCTCGGACAACGGCGGCTTGATGGACGCCCTCCAGCCCGCCATCGACTTCCTGTACATGGCCAGCCCGACCACCACGGTCAACATGCGCTATAGCGCCGTCTACCTGGAAGACGACTACAACTCCACCTGGTCGCAGGTCCCCGAGAGCACCTGGGCCAACCTGTTCCCCAACAAGTGGTACGAGCCCATCCTGAAGGGTCTGCCGGGCATCTACTATCCGCGCTTCAACTTCAGCGGCAACGGCAGCTCCTACACCGGCTTCGGAAGCTGGTGGCTGGTCCGCGGGCGCTCCCACAACAGCAACCTCAACGTGACCCACGACCGCGGTATCCACCACATGAAGGCCGGCTGGCAGCTCCGCTACCAGTACGATCAGAATGGCAACCCCGGACCGGGCTCGTTCAACTTCAACGCCGTCGACACCGGCGACAACTACCTGAAGTTCAACGCCTCCCAGAGCGGCAACATGTACGCCTCGACGCTGCTGGGCGTGCTCAACGGCGGCAATGCCCAGTACACCCCCATGGTGGACTCCCACCAGCAGATGTGGGGTTTCTTCTTCCAGGACGATATCCGCGTCAACCGCTGGCTGACCCTCAATCTCGGCCTGCGCTATGAACTCGAGACCGCGCCCTCCGAGTACAGCCGCATGTACTCCCGCACCCTCGACCTGACCAACCCGATCCCCGAGTTGCAGGGCGGCGTGGTGAAGATGCCCAACGAAGTGACCTCGCTCTACAAGGGCCAGTTCCTTTACAACGGCGCCTGGATCTATACCGACGACGATCACCCGGGAGTCTTCAATTCCCAGAAGAACGTCTTCCTGCCCCGCGCCGGAGCCGCCTTCCGCATCAACGATATCACCTCGCTGCGCGTCGGCTTCGCCCGCTACTCGGTGCCCTGGGTGACCATCTACCCGGAAACCAATTCCTGGCCCAAGGACGGATTTGCGCGCTCGACCAGCATCCTGGGGCCGCTCAACGGCGTGCCGCGCGCGACCATCGACAACCCGTTCCCCTCGGACAACCCGCTGCAAGTCCCGGTGGGCAAGAGCCTCGGCCGCTACCTGAACCTCGGACAGGCCGCCACCTTCTTCCCGCAGGACATGATCCATCCGATCAACGACCGCTTCAACGTCTCCCTGCAGCGCCAGTTGCCTCTCCAGATCCTGACCGATACCACCTTCTTCATGAACCTGGGCCGCAACGTTCAGGACTCCAGCATGTGGGGCGGCGATTACAACTACAACCTCAACATGGTGGACCCCAACTACGCCTACACCTATAAGGGCGCGGTGGACGTCCAGGTGAACAATCCGTTCTACATGCTGCTGGGCGCCGACAAGATGCCCGGCGCGCTCCGCACCCAGCAGAAGGTAACGGTCAACAGCCTGCTCCGGCAGTATCCGCAGTACGGCAACCTGACCGAGCGCTTCCTCCAAGGCAAGGACAGCCGTTACTACTCGCTCCAGTTCAAAGCCGAGAAGCCCATGGCCAAGGGCCTGGCCTTCAGCTTCGGCTACAACTACAGCAAGGAGTCCAGGGGTGAGTTCTTCAACGACCCCGCGACCTACGCCAAGGAATTCACCATGATCGACACCCGCGACCCGCGGCACTACGTCCGCCTGGCCGGCACCTACGAACTTCCGTTCGGACGCGGCCGCCAGTTCGGAGGCAATGTCAATCGCGTGGTGGATGCGATCATCGGCGGCTGGGCCACCAGCCACATCTTCATGTGGAACAGCGGCCCGCTGCTGACCTTCGGCGCCATGAACGCCACCGGCGACCCGAAGATCGACAACCCGACCAAGGACAAGTACTTCGACACCTCGGTCTTCTCGCAGCTGGCGCCTTACACGCCGCGCACCAACCCCTGGTACTACGACGGGCTGCGCGGTTTCGGCTTCTGGCAGTGGGATGCCACCGCGGTGAAGTACTTCCAGGTGACCGAGCGCGTGAAGTTCGAGCTCCGCATGGAGTTCTACAACTTCCCGAACTCCTTCATGCCCAGCCAGCCCAGCCTGGGTGTGACCAGCTCGACCTTCGGCCGCAGCACCGGCGTGGCCGGAGGCAACTACGGCCGCGAAGTGCAGTACACCGGCCGCATCCACTTCTAAACTACAGTCACCTGCAGCACCTGACAGCCGGCCCGGCCCTCCGCCGGGCCGGCTTTTTAGTTCCGGTGACAGGCTACATAACCCCCGAACTCCCCGTTCGTTTCCCTTAACCTCCCGTACGGCAGCACCCCCCAAACCCTTTGGTCCCCGCCCTCCCCCCGTCCTCCGCACCCCGTGACGCTGTCTTCTGCCTGTGCGAAATCGAAATCAGTTGATCCGGTCCGGAAGACTGTTATTCCGGTCCGAGTCAGATTGCAGGGGGTCCGCTCGGCGCGGACACAACAAATAGGCTTAGGGAGTCAAGACGAATGCGTACAACATCTGCGCGCAGGATCGCGCTATTGCCTTGCCTGGCCTCTCTGTTCCTCCTGTCAGGAACTGCGACCGGGCAAGAGTACCGAGCCAGGGTGCAGGGTCTGGTCACCGACCCCAGCCAGGCGGCCATCGTGGGCGCCAAGGTAACCCTGAGAAATATCAACACTGGAACGGAAACCACTCGCGAGACCGACGCCACCGGCCACTATTTGTTCGATTTCGTACAACCCGGCAGTTACACGGTCTCCGTCGAGGCCGCTGGTTTCCAGCGTTTCCTCCAGGAGAACATCGGCGTGCTCACCCGTGGCGACGTCACGGTGAACGCTCAACTTACCGTGGGCGCCGTAGCGGAGACCGTTACGGTCACCGAACAGGTCGCCCAGGTGCAGTTCAACACATCCACCATGACCACTACCGTGCAGGGCCAGATGCTGAAGGACATTCCTATTCTGGCGCGAAACCCCTTCACGCTTGCCCTGCTCAACCCGGCGGTCATCAACCGCTACTGGGACGTCTCTCACCGCAACCCGTTCTACATGTGGTCCTCCAACGGATTGGACGTCGGCGGGCGCACCGGCGGCAAGAACGACATGCTGCTGGACGGCGTGGCCCTGGGCGTCTCGGCCCGCGGTTCCTACATGCCCTCCATGGATGGCGTGCAGGAGGTGGCCGTGCAGCAGAACGCCCTCGACGCCGAGTTCGGATTCTCGGCCGGCGGCACCTTGAACGTCTCCATGAAATCGGGCACCAACGATTTCCATGGAACCGCCTACTACTTCGGCCGTAACCCCAAGCTGAACGCCGTCACCAACCGCCTGGTCCCCGGCGGCATCAGCCTGGTGAAGAACCACATCGGGGGTGGCACCGTGGGCGGCCCCATCCTCAAGAACCGCCTCTTCTTCTATCAGACCTACGAGCGCTGGAAGAACACCCAGCCGCGCGAATGGGTCTCCACGCAACCGACCGACCTCGAGCGCGTCGGCAATTTCTCGCGCTCCTTCACCCCAGACGGCGGGATACGCCCCATCTACGATCCCTTCACTACCAGGTTCGATCCCGTTACCGCCACGGTGACCCGCACGCCCTTTCCGGGCAACATCATTCCCACGGACCGCATCGATCCCACCGGGCAGAAGATCCTGAACGATCTCTGGAAACCCAATAACCCGGGACTCGGCATTACCGGGATAGACAACTACCGTAACTCCTACCCCTGGTGGCTGAAGTACTGGAACCTCTCCAACCGCGTGGATTTCAACATCAGCGACAAGTGGCGCATGTACACGCGCTATTCCCGCTACGAGACCCGCCTCGACAACCCCAACCACGGCGGCACCATCGCCGTGCCTTCGGATAACGGCGGTTTGATGGATGCCCTGAACGCCGCCGTGGACGTGCTCTACATGGTGAGCCCCACCACCACCGTCAATATGCGCTATGGCGCCGTCTACGCCGAAGACGATTACGATTCCGACTGGGCCAAGGTGCCCACCTCCGTTTGGGCCAGCCTCTGGCCGAACGGCTGGTACAAACCGGTGATCGAGTTCCTGCCGGGCGTCTACTATCCGAGCTTCAGTTTCTCGGGCAACGGCTCGGTGAGCACCGGCAAGAGCGGCTGGTGGCTGGTGCGCGCCCGGTCCCACAACTCCAACCTCAACATCACCCACGACCGCGGCATCCACCATTGGAAGGCCGGCTGGCAGTTGCGCTACCAGTACGATCAGAATGGCTCTCCCGGCCCTGGCGGCTTCTCGTTCAACTCCGTCGATACCGGCGACAGCTTCCTGAAGCACGACGCCCGGCTGAGCGGCAACATGTACGCCTCCGCGTTGCTGGGTGTCGTGAACAGCGGCAACGCCAACTTCACTCCCATGGTCGACTCCCACCAGCAGATGTGGAGCTTCTTCGTCCAGGATGACATCAAGCTGACCCGCCGCCTCACCCTGAATCTCGGTCTGCGCTGGGAGATGGAAACGGCCCCCTCCGAGTACAGCCGTATGTACTCCCGCTACCTCGACCTCGGGAATCCAATCCCCGAATTCGCCACCCCGCCGGCCATGCCCCCGGAGGTGACCTCCATCTACAAGGGCCAGTACAAGTGGACCGGCGCCTGGGTATTTACCGACGACGATCATCCCGGGGTCTTCAACTCCCAGAAGAACCTGTTCCTGCCGCGCGTCGGCGCCGCCATTCGCATCAACGACCTGACCGCTCTGCGCGCCGGCTTTGCGCGCTACTCGGTGCCCTGGGTGACCATCTTCCCCGAAACCACCCGCTGGCCGAAGGACGGTTTCGCCCGCACCACCACCGCGCTGGGTCCCATCGAAGGCGTGCCCCGCACCCTCATCAGCGACCCCTTCCCCAGCACCAACCCGCTGCTGCTCCCCGTGGGCAAAAGTCTTGGCCGCTACACCAACCTGGGCGATAGCGCCACTTTCTTCCCGCAGGACATGGTCCATCCCGTCAATGACCGCATCAACGTCTCCCTGCAGCGCCAGATGCCCTTCAATATCCTGACGGACACGACCTTCTTCCTCAACCTGGGCCGCGATGTCCAGGATGCCAGCATGTGGGGCGGCGACTACACCTACAACCTCAACATGGTGGACCCGAACTACGGCTACACCTACAAGGGCGCTACTACCGCCTCGGTCGCGAATCCGTTCTACCTGCTCCTGCCCGCGGACAAGATGCCCGGACCTTTGCGCAACCAGAAGACAGTCAGCGTGGGCAGCCTGCTGAAGCCCTACCCTCACTACGGAACCCTCACCGAGCGCTTCCTGAGGGGCAAGGACAGCCGCTACTATTCGCTCCAGTTCAAGGCCGAGCGGCCCATGACGAATGGCTTGACCTTCAGCTTCGGATACAACTACAGCCGTGAGAGCCGGGACGAGTTCTTCAACGACCCCGACACCTACGCCAGGAAATTCACCCTGATCGACACTCGCGACGCACGCCACTACGTCCGCCTGGCCGGCACCTATGAGCTGCCCTTCGGCCGTGGCCGCAGGTTCGGCTCGAACGTCAGCCGCGTGGTGGACGCGCTCATCGGCGGGTGGGCCCCCAGCCACATCTTCATGTGGAACGGCGGCCCGCTGCTTACCTTCGGCGGAATGATCGCGGAGGGCAATCCCAAGATCGGCAATCCCACTCTCGACCGCTGGTTCGACACCTCCAGGTTCAGGCAGATGGAGCCCTACACGCCGCGCACCAACCCCTGGTACTACGACGGCCTGCGCGGTCCGGGCTTCTGGCAGTGGGATGCCACCGCCGTGAAGTACTTCCCCATCACCGAGCGGGTGAGGTTCGAACTCCGCATGGAGTTCTACAACTTCCCCAACGCGTTCATGCCCAGCCAGCCGACCATGGGCGTGACCAGCGCCAACTTCGGCAAGAGCACCTGGATCGCGGGCGGCAACTACGGCCGCGAGGTTCAGTACACCGGCCGCATCCACTTTTAGGGAGTTTCGGTGACAGGCTACATAACCCCCAAACTCCCGCTCACTCGTCGATCTTCACGATCACATAGGTGATCTGCCGGGCTCCCTCCAGCAGCACCTGGTGAGCCGTGCGGGCGGGAATATGAACGACGTCGCCGGGGCCCAGCTTCCGCTTCTCCCCCCCCTCGATGGAAGCGCCCCGGATTTCTCCCGGCGCGGTCGTCTTCCCGCCCACTACCTTGCCGCCCACTACCAGGGTCCCCCCGCCCGTCTCCACGATGAAGATGTCCGCCTGCTTCTCGTGCAGTTCGGCCTCCCCGTCCCCCTGCCGGTGGGCCACCATCACCAGGTGATTGCCGTACCTGGCCAGATTCTCCGTCGCCACCTTCTGCGCGTTGATCTTCGGCCCCAGCTTCTTCTCATACCCGCGCAGCTGCCCGCTGCTCCAGAAGTCGAAGCCCGGCGGCGCCTGCGCCACTCCCAGCGAACCAAACACGACGATCACGCCCGCAATCGCATATCTCATAGGTCTTTCTCTTCAATGCCAGCTCTTAACCGCCACTCCTCACTTGCTGACTGGCGGCTGCCGTCTGGCGGCTCATAACTACCGCCCCGCTCCTCCCGGGCCCGACACTGCCTTCAACCCCGCAATCCGCTCCTGCGCCGGCGGCAGCGGCGGAAAGTCCGTGAACGGCTCGGTCTGGTACCAGTAACACACCGAGTAGAAGTTGTCCGCCCGGTGATTGGCGTGCCCGTGCTCCATGGTGTGCCGCATCGACCGGGTGAACGTCACCGGGTTGTCGGCGTGCCAGCGGTACAGGCAGTAGCGCCCCCCCGTGTGTTCCGGCAGCGAGATGTAATGCGCGCCGTTGTACAGGTGCGCGAAGGGGATGGCCGTATCGCGGCCGCCGAAGTTCCACGCTCCACAGAAATAGTCCTCCGATCCGGTGCCCACGATGACCGGCCTGGAATCGTCGTCGACGAAAATCATGTCGTCGCCTTCGCCCATCCAGAACTCCTGGTTCTGCAGCACGCCCAGGGTCACGCCCATCAGATGGCCGCGCCCCCGCGTCTCGGCGTACACGTAGTTCTGCTTCCCGTCCGGGTTCAGCAGCCGGTTGGCGTCCGGGTTGCTCTTCCAGTCGTCCGTGCTGGCGCGGTTGGGCGCCGCCTGGCGGTACTGCGCGTGGAAATACACCACATCGTCCGGCAGCGACGGGACCAGCTTGTAGTCGATGTTCGAGTAAAACGCCCCCACGTCCTGGGGCCCTTCGTTGGTGGCCGTGATCCGCGCCGACTTGCGGAACGGCATGGCGAAATAGCAGTTCAGCGCCCGGATCGGCGAACAGTTCAGAAATGCCGACTGGTAGACGTTGTACTGCCCCAGGTTCAGCCCGAAGAAATCGCCGGCCGGCGCTTCCACGCTGGGCCGCGCGTTCCCGTCCCAGTACATGCGGATTACCACTTCCTTCAAATGATTCAGGCTTTGCGCCGCGATCGTGAACCAGATGTGGGTGATGACGCCCGGCCCCTGCGCGATGAACACTTCCTGCGTCTGGCCGGGCTTGATCGGCCAGCGGTCGGCGTTGCCGCCGTTACGTTCGTGACTGGATTGCTTCAGCGACCGGTAGTTCTGCGCGCGCGCGTATTGCGGCAGCCAGGCCGGTCCGGCAGTTTGCGCCTGCGCGGCCATGGCGCCGGCCGCCGGAACGCTGCCCAGCGCCGCCAGCCGCCGCAGGAATCCCCGGCGCGCGGGTGAAGTCGACATGTGCGGTTTCCTCCTGTTCAAAAGCCAAATGATAAGCGAAACGGCCCTCTCAGCGGAACTCGATCGCCGTAACTTCCCCCGCCGTCCCCCGGAGCGAGTCCGGGCGGGTGGCGTATTCCACTTCCACTTTCACCGGCTTCTGCGGCCCGCAGGTGAATTGGAAGGTGATCGCCGAAGCGCTCCTCAGCAGCACCTCCCCGGGATTGGTGATCATGAGCGCCACGTGGCGGCCGGGCGTTTCGATGAACAGCCGCGCGGTCGCCCCGAAGCAGTCGATGCGCCGCAGCGTTCCTTCCACCCGGGCGTCTCCTTTGGGCGCGCTCCAGCCCGGAGGCGTTGTCACTGCCGGCCTGGCCGCCGGCGCGGCTGGCGGCGCCTGCTCCGCCAGTCGCAGGGCCGCCTGCGCCATCTCGGCCTCATTCCGGTTTACGGCGTTCTCCAGCGCCCGCGCCGCCGCGCGGCGGGCCTCCGCGGCATCGCCGGTGCGCTGGCGCGCCAGGGCCAGGGCGTGCCAGAAGTAGCTCTGCCGCGGCAGGATGGCGGCCGCGCGCTCGAAGTGCGGGATCGCCTCCGCGTCGCGCTTCTGATAGGTGAACATCAGGCCCAGCAAGAAATGAGCCTCCGCGAAGTTCGGATTCAACTCCGTCGCCCGCCGCAGATTCGCCGCCACCTCGCCCTGGTCCCCGCCCGATTCCCTCAGCAGCATCGCGTATTCGAAATACGTCGCCGCCTGCCGGCTGCCCAGTTCGATAGCCCGCCGCAGGTGCTGCCGCGCCTGCTCGTGGTCGCGCTGCCGCAGTGCCAGCCCTCCCAGCGCCGTCTCGATCCCGGCGTGATCCGGGTTCTCGCGAGCCAGCTTGCGGTAGGCCTGCCCGGCTTCCTTGAGCTTCCCCGTCTCCATCAGCAGGGCGGCCAGCGCCAGCCTGGCGTCGGTCTCCTCCAGCGGTTCCGCCGGGATGTCCACCCGTCCGGCCCGCTCCCCGTACTCGAGGTCCACGAACCGGAAGCGCCCCGCCGCGATGTACTCTTTCAGGTCGCGCAGGGCCGCTTCCGGCGTCTTGCCGAAGGCCTCCTCGAAGGATGCGCCCTGCGCGAAGCGCGCCATGCCCTCGCGGTACCCCGGCGCCAGGTTCAGCATGTGCACCAGGGCCCAGCTCTGCGCGTAGAACACCCCCACCTTGCCGCGCTCGCTGTAATAGGGCGAATCCTTCGTCACCCCGAAAAGCGTCCCGGCGTCCAGCCATTCCCCCGCCCGCAGCAGGCCCACGTGCATCGGAATCGCCCGGCCCACCCGCAGCTTGCCGCCCGTCACCTCGAGTGTCGAGTAGAACTCCGCCGTGCCCTCCTCGAACCACTGCGGCATGCGCGCCCGGGTGTGGTTCATCACCAGGTGTACATATTCGTGGAACACCACCCGGTAGGTCTCCGGGCCGGCGTACCCGATCACGATCAGGTTCCGCTCCGGCCCGCTTTGAAAGAAGCCCGAGGTCGTGTCGGCCGTGCGGTACGGCTTCAGATCGGAGCCCGAACGGAACAGGTACACCCGCACCGGCAGCACGCTCGCCCCGGGGGCGAAAGCCGCGTGGATTTCCTCCAGCCGCTGGACCGCCTCCCGTCCGAGCTTATCACCCGCGTTGGTGAGGACCTCGAAGTGAGGCGACAACAGCCGCAGCCAGATCAGTAAAGCGATCACCTACCGCGAGTTTACTCAGCCCCGGCACGATATACAATCGCATCCTGGCCCCCATGCGCCCGTATACGCTCATCCCGCTGCTGCCCGGCCTGGCCGCCTGGCTCGCGGCCGAGTCTCTGACGCCGCCGTACCCGCCCAGTCCCGTAATCCGCGGCGTCTCCTTCGACTGGAAAACGCACCACCGCGCCGCCCCCGGCAGCGACAACTGGCAGCTCACCTGGGCCGCCGACGGCAGCCTCTACGGCGCCTGGGGCGACGGCGGCGGCTTCGGCGGCTCCAACTCCGACGGCCGCGTGAGCCTGGGCGTGGCCCGCATCGAGGGGAACTGGGACCACTATCGCGCGGTGAACGTCTGGGGCGGCAGGAACGGCCTGCGCCCCGCAACCGTGGATGGCAAGAGCTGGGGAATGATCTCGGTCCGCGGCGTCCTCTACATGTGGGTCGTGCCCGGTTCCCCCCTGAAGCGGCTGCAATCCGAAGCGCGCCTCTACCGGTCCACCGATCAGGCGCTGTCCTGGCAGCCCGCCGCCTGGGCTTTCACCCGCGGCGACGCCCTCGCCGTCCCCACCATCTGCCAGTTCGGACGGGACTACGCGGGAGCCCGCGACCGCTACGTCTACCATTACTTCATTCACCCGCGCGACGAAACCAGCGACTCCATCCAGGTCCCCGGCGCCGTCTACCTGGCGCGCTCGCCCTCCAGCCGCCTCATGGACCGCCGGGCTTACGAGTTCTTCTCCGGCCTGAACGGCGGGCGCCCGCTTTGGACGTCCGCCGTCAGCCGCAAACAGCCTGTCTTCGAAGACCGTGCCAACGGCGTCGGCTGGGTCCTGAGCGTCGCCTGGCACGCCGGAGTCCGGCGCTACATCCTGATGACCGATCACAAGCGGTCCAACCGCGGCAACCTGGGCATCTTCGACGCCCCGGAACCCTGGGGCCCGTGGACCACGGCCCTCTACCTCGATGAAGCTCAGGGAACCAACTTCGCCGCGAATCGCGAAGAGCCCGACAACACCTTCTTCTGGAACATGCCCACAAAATGGCAGGGCCCCGGCCCCCGGGACTTCACCCTCGTCTTCACCGGCTCCGGCCGCGGCCAAAACTACGACAGCTTCAACCTTCTGCGCGGCCGCTTCCACTGACGGCGGATGGCCGGCGGCTCCTAGACCCTAAGTTCCACCGGCGGGTGCCATACGTCGTGCTCCGCAGCCTCTGTATTGGGCCGCTGCCGAAGGAGTTTGCTTCGGATCCGGAGCCCACGCGGCCGGGGCTGAAGGGGACCTTCCAACTTCGCCTCGATACACCTCAGGCGACCCATTGCCTTTTCTCCCCGGCGGTGGTAGAGTTGAAGTCGACGTGGATTGATTTAGGGGCCGACCGGCTCCGGCTAATTGCAACCACGTAAAAAAAAGTGCTAAAGGCGGATCGGTTTTCGAACTCGACCCTGCGGCCTTTGGCGCAGGGTTTTTTGTTTTCGGGGACCGATGACGCCGGATGCTGGAGGAGTGATGAGCGTCTGGCAGGCAGTTGTCTCGCCCCACCTGAACGTGAGCGGTAACGGAGCGGACCTGGTTTCCGTGTCCATCCCGATCGCGCCGTCGCGCCTGGAGAATTTGCTGGAAACCCTGGCTGTACTGACTTTCCCCGTCAACCCGGAGATCGACCACTCGGGCCAGCCCGACACCATCGTGGAGTTCCCGGCCTATGCCGGGGATTTGGACGAGGTGCGCGCCGCGCTGGCTCGCGCGGGCTTCGAACCGCAGGCGGTCCGGGTGCGGGCCATGATCGAGCGGATTCACCCCCGGGTGGCTGCGGCCGCATCCTGACCGGCGGCGGATCCGGACGGCCGGGGCGGGTGCCTAGATCTCCAACTGACCCTGGTACACCATGTCCTTGAGCCGGAACTTCTTCTTCAGGTCCATGCGCCCCGCCTTGAGAACCACTTCCACGTCCTTGTCCTCGAGCGCGATCCCCGGAGCTCCGCCCCGGTCGCGGGGGAAGAAGAAGTAAAGGTTCGTCCGGCCCTTCTGGTCGGTCTCGCCCATCAGGTCGGCGGCTCGCAGGTCCTCTTTCCCTTTCACGTGCAGGGTGGCGCCCTGTTTCAACTGGTCGGGCTTCGCAGCCGCCAGATGCGGCGGCAGTCCGATAATGCCGACGATGTAGTAGGTTTCTTTCCGGGCAAGCATGCGGGCCGCCTCGGGCGATGTTCCGGCCTCATTCTGATACCGCACCATGGCCACGGCCTGTTTGATGGGCAGGGCGCTATGCCAGCGCACCGTCACAATCACCGGCGGAGTACTGGAAAGATCGCCGCCTACCGCTCCGCCGCTCTCACCGGCCAACCCGCCGCCTCCGCCCCGCCCACGGCGCCCGCCGCCGCCCCCGCCCGAGGGGATGGCGCCCCCGCCGCCCGAGGGAGCCATCTGCACCGCCTGGGCCCAGGGCGACCCGGTCAACATCCTGTCGGTGTCCTTCCGGCTCCACTCCGGAAACTTGCTGCGCGTCCAGAAGTCCTCGCCCGGCAAAGCCACCGAACCCAACAACCAGCAGGCAATCAGAAGAACCGGCCGTTTCATCGGATTGACGCCTTCCGCTGTTGCAGCATACTCCTCCGCCATGGCCCGGCACAAGGCTTCGGACAGACCGTCCGGATTGATTTCGGCGGCGTCGCGGAGTAGGCTTAAAGTGTCAGGGTTCGCAATGACTCGCTACGCGCCAGCAAGCCATTATTTGCCGTTTGGGATTGCGGCGGTAGTCCTGGCCGGCTTCTCCGCCTGGCTGGGTTTGCGCTGGCCGCCGGCCCTGATCCCCGCTATTCTCTTCGCTTTGAGTGCCTTGCTGCTGATCGCCCTGGCCCTCCGCCCCGTGATTCAGCTGGATGACAGCTGCCTGCGGATCGGCAAACGCAGGATTGCCTGGAGCGAGATTCGCCGGGTGGACCGGACCGGATGGGTTTGCCCCCTGGCGCTGCGGCTGACCCTGTTCGAGGACCGCAGGATCGTGCTGCTCTATCCGGGCGACCTGGACTCCTGCAACAGCCTGCTGCGCAGCGTGCGGCGCCTGTCCCGCGACGCTCTGATCGACGGCGTCCCCTACCGGCAGTTCTGGGGCGAAGTACTGGGGCCGGGCGCCGAGCGGAAGCAGTCGTCCGGACCCCGCTACCGCGTCTTGCGTCCCGAAGACGAGGCCGAGGTCGAACGGCTTTATCAGCGGTTGAAATCAGTGGGCAATCTGGACCAGAAATCCACGGACGAGAAATAGTTGGTGGCGCGCGTTTTCCGCCGGTCCCTGTTGTGGGCGGGAGCCGCTGCGCTGGTCGCGGGGGTTGCTCTTCACCCCGTGTGGCTGGGATGGCTGGGCGCTTACCTCGTGGTTGCGGAGGCGCCCGCCAGGGCTGAAATGGCGGTGGTGCTGGCGGGGGATTACCGCGGCAACCGCGTCGTGAAAGGGGCGGAACTGGTCAAGCAGGGCTTCGTGCCGCGGGTTCTGGTCAGCGGCCCGGACGGCTTCTACGGCATCCATGAGAGCGATCTCGCGATTCCCTTCGCCGTGCGGCACGGCTATCCCCGGGACTGGTTCATCCCATTTCTCAACAAGGCCCGGTCCACCGAAGAGGAAGCGAATGCCATCGCCAGGGAACTGGAGCGGATGGGCGTGAGGAATATTCTGCTCGTCACCAGCGACTATCACACCCGGCGGGCGGCGCGCATCTTCCGGTCCCGGGCTCCCGGCCTGAGGTTCCGGGTGATCGCCGCGCCGGATGAGGATTTCCAGGCGCAATCCTGGTGGCGCACCCGTCAGGGGAGGAAACAGGCCTTCTACGAGTGGGCCAAAACGGTGGCCGGCTGGCTGGGAATCTGACCATGCGTATCGTCTTCCGCACCCTTTGGCCGTACATGTGGCGCTACCGCCGGGGCCTGGGACTGGGCATCGGCGCTCTGATCCTCAAGGACATCGCCGCCGCGGCGCTGCCTCTGGTCATCCGCCAGGCCGTCGACGCCATGACGTCCGGCCTCCGCCTGCGAACCGTGCTGGTATTCGCCGCCGCCCTGGTGGGCATCTCCCTGGTCAAGAGCGTGTTCCAGTACTGGATGCGCGTGATCCTGATCGGCATCTCCCGCGATGTGGAGTACGATCTGCGCAACGACCTTTTCCGCCACCTGGTGATTCTCTCGGCCGACTTCTATGGAAAGCGGCGCACCGGCGACCTCATGGCCCGGGCCACCAACGATCTGAATGCGGTCCGTATGATGCTGGGGCCCGGGGTGATGTACTGGACCGAAACCAGCCTCACCTTCGTCCTGGCCATCGCCATCATGCTTGGGATGGACTGGCGCCTGACCGTGCTCTCCATCCTCCCCGCCCCCCTGGTCAGCCTGGCCGTCATCCTGTTCGGGCGGCGGATTCACGAGCGCTTCGAGCGCATCCAGTCCATGTTCTCCGATATCAGCAGCCGGGTGCAGGAGAACCTCTCCGGAGTGCGCATGATCCGTGCGTACGTCCAGGAGCAGCCCGAGCTGGAACGTTTCGAGGAACTGAACCGCAGCTACATCCGGCAGAATATCCGGCTGGCCCGCATTTCCGGCCTGTTCCAGCCCCTGCTGGAAGCGCTGATCGGCGTCACCTTCCTGATCGTGCTGTGGGCGGGCGGCTACCAGGTGCTCCAGGGCCGCATCTCCCTGGGCAGCTTCGTGGCCTTCAATACCTACATGGGAATGCTGGTCTGGCCGATGATCGCCATGGGCTGGGTGGTCAACCTGATGCAGCGCGGCAGCGCCTCGCTGGGGCGGATCAACGAGATCCTGCGCGAGCGGCCCTCCATCGCCCCGCCTCCCGAGCCCGCAGAACTATCCGCCGTCCGCGGCCGGATCGAACTCCGGAGCGTTTCGGTCCTCTACCCGGCCGGAGCCGCTCTGCGGAACATCGACCTGGTGATAGAGGCCGGAACCACCCTGGCTGTAGTCGGACACACCGGTTCCGGCAAGACTACGCTCGTCAACCTGATTCCCCGGCTGATCGATCCCACCGAGGGGACCGTGCTCCTGGACGGCATCGACCTGCGCGAACTGTCGCCCCAGGCCCTGCGCCGGCACATCGGGTTCGTGCCCCAGGAGACGTTCCTGTTCAGCGCCTCCGTCGCTGAGAACATTGCTTTCGGCGTGGAGAACGCCACGCCTGAAGAGATCCGGCGGGCGGCCGAACTGGCCGGGCTGGCCCCCGACATCGAGTCCTTCCCGGATGGCTACAAGACCCTGGTAGGCGAGCGCGGCGTGACCTTGTCGGGCGGGCAGAAGCAGCGCACCGCCATCGCCCGGGCCATCCTGCGGGATCCGCGCATCCTGATCCTGGACGACGCCCTGTCCAGCGTGGACACCCTGACCGAGGACCGGATCCTCAGCGGCCTGGCGGAAGTGATGCGCGGCCGCACCGTGATTCTGATCTCCCACCGCGTCTCCACCGTGCGGCTGGCCGATCGCATCGTGGTGCTCGAAAAGGGGGCCATCGTCGAGCAGGGAACGCACGCCGAACTGGCGGCCGCGGGCGGCTACTACGCCGACCTGTATCAGAAACAGCTCCTGGAAGAGGAACTGGAAGCGATCTAGAGTTTCGGTGACAGGCTACATAACCCCTAAACTCCCGTAACTTGTTGTGGGACG
>JADZAF010000228.1 GCA_020852755.1 Bryobacterales bacterium | reverse complement strand
TCCAGCCAGGTCTTCACGCGCGCCAGCACGGCGGAGGCGCCGGCCGTGCCGTCCAGGGGGAGGCGGAGGACGCCGGCGGGAGTGAACTGGGCCCCAGGGGTGCGGTCGACCAGGGCCATGAGGCGCTCGGGACTGATACGGGTCTGCTGGTGGAACTTGATGTTGACGATCGCGTGCTTGCGGTCGATGGCCTCGATGCGCAGACGCTCGGCCAGGGCTTTCAGCGCGGAATACTCGAGCAGGCTGCGGACCGCGTCTGGAACCGGGCCGTAGCGGTCCTCCAGTTCGCGTTCCAGCCTGGCGGGCTCGGAGGTGCTGGCGATCCGGCGATAGGCCCTCAGGCGCTGGTTCTCATCCGAGATGTAGGCGGAGGGGATTCGTATATCGAGTCCGAGGTTCAGGCTGGAGTGGATCTCCGGGACCACTTCCTCGCCTTTCAGTTCCCGGACGGTCTCCTCCAGAAGCCGGACGTACATATCGAAGCCGACCGAATTGATGTGCCCGTGCTGCTCGCCGCCCAGCAGGTTGCCGGCGCCGCGCAGTTCGAGGTCCAGAGCGGCGATCTTGAAGCCTGCGCCCAACTCGCTGAATTCCTTGAGAGCGGCCAGACGCTTGCGGGCCACCGGGCTGAGTTCGGCGTGGGGAGGGACCAGCAGGTAGGCGTAAGCCCTGCGGTTGGAGCGGCCGACACGGCCGCGCAGCTGGTAGAGATCGGACAGCCCGTAGCGTTCGGCGTTCTCAATGATGATGGTATTGGCGAGGGGGATGTCGAGGCCATTTTCTACTATAGTAGTAGATACGAAGACGTCGTACTCGTGACGCATGAACTTCAGGATCGTCTTCTCCAGAAGCGCTTCGTCCATCTGCCCGTGGCCCACCCCGATGCGTGCCTGCGGCACCAGCTCCTGGATGCTGGCGGCCCTCTCCCAGATGGTCTCGACACGATTGTGAACCAGGTAGACCTGCCCGCCGCGACCGAGTTCGAGTTCGATGGCCGACTTGATGAGCTCGGGGTTGTAGTGGGCCACCTGAGTCTGTATGGCGAGGCGGTCCTTGGGGGGCGTCTCGATGACGGACATGTCGCGCAATCCCAGCAACGACATATGTAGTGTTCGAGGAATGGGCGTGGCGCTCATCGCCACCACGTCCACGCTCTGCCGCAGTTGCTTCAATTTTTCCTTGTGTTTAACCCCGAAGCGCTGCTCCTCGTCGATGATCACCAGGCCCAGGTCGCGGAAATGGACATCGGCGGAGAGCAGCCGGTGGGTCCCCACCGCGATGTCCACTTTTCCTTCCGCCAGGTCGGCCAGGACGGCACGGACATCCTTGGGGGCGACGAAGCGGCTGAGCATCTCCACGCGCACGGGAAAGGGTTGAAAGCGGCGCCGGAAGGTCTCGAAGTGCTGGAAGGCGAGGACAGTTGTAGGAGCCAGGACCGCGACCTGCTTGCCATCCCCCAAAGCTTTGAACGCCGCCCGCATCACGACCTCGGTCTTGCCGAAGCCCACATCGCCGCACAGCAGCCGGTCCATGGGCTGGGGGCTTTCCATGTCGCGCTTGATCTCCTGTATGGCAGTGATCTGGTCGCGGGTTTCGGTGTACTCGAACGCCTCTTCGAACTCGCGCTGCCAGTTGCTGTCGGCGGAGAACAGGAAGCCCTCGGCCAGTTTGCGCTGGGCGTAGAGCTTGAGCAGCTCCTCGGCCATATCTCGCATCCTGGCCTTCACCCGCGACTTGGTGCGGGTCCAGGTAGCGCCGCCCAGACGGTCCAGCCCGGGCTGCGCTTCACCGGCTCCGCGGAAGCGCTGGATCAGATCCATGCGGCTGAGCGGGACGTAGAGCTTGGCGCCGCCGGAGTACTCGATCACCATGTAGTCGCCGCGGGCTTCGCCCTGCTCGATCTCACGGAGCCCCAGGAAGCGGCCCACGCCGTGTTCCGCGTGAACCACGAAATCGCCCGGCTTGAGGTCGAACAGGTCGGTGGAGAAGGCTCCCAGGCGGGAGGCCGGGCCGGCGGGCCGCGCGACGAGTTCCGAGGTGTCAAACAGATCTTCAGAGCCGAAAACGGCGAGGCCGGAATCGACGAAGAACGTGCCCCGGCGTACGTTGCCGCGTACGAGGTATATGGAGGCGACGGCTCCGGCCAGGTAGGCGCGTTCCGCCAGGTATTGCGGCGTCTGCGAGGAGCGTTCCACTCCCAGCTGGTAAGGCAGCTCGTACTCGTTGAAAATGTCCGCCAGCCGCTCGACTTCTCCGGCGGATTCGGCGAAGAAGACCACTTTGGAGCCGGACTCGACCAGGGTGCGGGCTTCGCCGAGGGCCGCACGCATGTTGCCGTGAAACGCCAGGGAAGGGCGCGTGGCGACGTGGAAATCGGGTTCCGATGCGAGGCCCAGTTCGCGCAGGTGCACCCTGGCGGCCGGGAGGACGCGGCGGTTCAGTTCATCCCAGCGGTGAAAGGTCTTGCCCGCGTCCTCTTCCCCGGGCGCCAGGCTTTCGATCCGGTCCCACAGCCTGGCGGCCTCCGCTTCGATCTGCTCCGGCTCGTCCAGGAGAACCACCGGGCGGCTCAGCATCTCGAACAGGGAGCCGGGCATCTCGACCTCCGTTCCGGCCGTCCCGTCTGCCAGGGGCAGCAGCAGGCAGTCCTCCACTTTCAGTACCGAGCGCTGCGACTGCGGATCAAAGCGGCGAATCGACTCGATCAGGTCCCCGTAGAACTCGAGGCGCACCGGCTGGGCCGATTCCGGGGAAAAGACGTCGAGGATGCCTCCCCGAACGGAATACTCGCCCACCATCTCGACCGGCTCGCGCCTCTCGTACCCGATCTTGCGAAGGTGGACCAGAAGGTCCTCCAGCGGCACTTCCTCGTTGGTTCTCAGATTCAGCGCGAGCTGCCGGTAGTAGTCCGGCCGTGCGGTGCGCAGCAGGGCGGAGGCGACGGGGGCCACCGTAACCGGCACCGGACCGGAGGCCAGACGCCAAAGGCCGATGGCCCGCTGTTCGGTGATTTCGGCATGCGGGGCCAGGGATTGCCAGGGCAGGACGTCGAGCGCAGGCAAAAGCTGCGGCCGGGGCCAGTCGCGGCCCGGAATCAGGAGGTCGAAGAAGGTCGCGGCCAGTTCCTGGAGGTTCTCGGCATCCTGGCTGGCGCCGGTTATGATCACCAGCGGCCTCTCGGTCAGCTGCCAGAGCAGCACGGCATAGAGCGCTTTGGCCGTGGCGGTCAGCCCGGAGAGCGACAGCGGGCCGGAATCCAGCTGCTGGAGCAGACGTAGAAAAGCCGCATGCCGGCCCAAGCCGGCAAACAGGTCGCGGATGGCGGGATGGATCAAGGACGACGCGCGAGTATGGTGTCTACTATTCCCGTAGTGGAATAGCCGGGTTCCAGCCGCAGGGCCTGCACCTGACCGCCTGCCGCTTCCACTTCCTCGCGGCCGGCGATCCAGTGCGCCCAATCGGCGCCTTTCACCAGGATATCGGGAAGCAGGGCGGCAATCAATTCGCGCGGGGTGTCCTCATGAAAAATCGTAACCGCGTCAACGGACTGGAGCGAGGCCAGCAGGGCCGCGCGCTCACTTTCGCCGAGCAGCGGCCGCGAAGCTCCTTTCAGGCGCCGCACGCTGGCGTCGGAATTCAGGCCGAGGACCAGCAGGTCGCCGAGCGAGCGGGCACTTTCCAGCAGGCGTATATGGCCGGGGTGCAGCAGGTCATAGCACCCATTGGTGAATACTACAAGCTTCCCCTGGCGCCGCCAGGCGGTCCGGGCTTCCAGCAACTCGGCCCGCTCCATCAGCCTGGCGGTCACAGATTCTTCCTCACGAACAGGCAGATCGCCAGGCCGTCCATCCAGTTAAACGGGAATTGGCCGGTGGTGTAGTGCCCGCAGGGCAGGGTGAAGACCCGGTGCGGCAGCTTGCGGCAGCGGAACGACTCGATTACCTGGCGCGAGAAAACCGGCAGGAAACTGGTGTCGTAGCGGCCCCAGATGAGCAGGCTCTTCAATTTGCTGTCCGTCATACGATCCATGTAGGAGGCGGGACTGATGACGGCCCAGAAACGCCGCAATTCATCCTGGGTGACCTGAGCTTCGAGGCCTCTGCGCACGTGCTGGGTGGACAACCCGGTCCAAACCACGTCGGAGAAGTACATAGAGACGTGGTTGAAGACGCCGGTCGTGATGCGCGGGTCATGGGCGGCTGTTATGAAAGCCACGCAGGAACCCAGGCTGGTTCCCACGATCCCCAGCCGGCGGTAGCCCTGGGCCTCGAGCCAATCCAGGCAGGAGCGCGCGTCGATGACCGACTGCCGGGAGGCGTGCACCGTGCGGGCGATGTTGCTGGACACATGATAATCGGCGCGCTGGAGTTCCGGCGGCATGCGCCGGTCGTGATAGGCAAGGCTCATCCGCAGGGCGGTGATGCCAAAGCGGTTCAGCAGGCGGCAGAGGCCGTGGTGCCCGTCAGCGCCGGCATTCCACTGCGGCAGCACCAGGACCGCCCGGCCGTGATCGTTGCGGGCGGGAAACAGGTCGGCGTGGACACGGTTGTTCTCCGGGTAGGGGGAGGGCAGCGCGCTGGTGAAGGTCAGATGCTGGTCGATCAGGCGGTAATCTGTGGGTGTGTCCCCCGTGAAGAACCGGTCCGAGTGGGCGCGGCTCTGCTCGAAGTGTTCAAGCAGCGCCGCACCCGGATCGCCGTTCAACTGGATGTTCGGGAACCACTCGCAACCCCACTCGAAATCGCGGACTATCCTGTTTGTATCGCGCGTGGCCAGTTTCCGCTCCCACGCGTCGATCCAGCGAGCATAAGCACCCATCTTTGCACGAAAAGATAAAGCTGGATGAGGACCGAAGGCAATAGTGTAGCAGACTGCGGAGGGGATCCGGCCGGGCCCCAAAAACAAAAGACCCGCTTCCATCGCGGAAGCGGGCCCGGTTATCCCTCGGGGAGACAACCCACCAAAGTTCCTAAACCTCTTTCCAACCCCACCCCTTACGAGGCAACCCGTATGCCAACCTCTAACCGTTTGAATCCAAAAGAAAAATCAACAATTCTCTACGGATTTCCGTATCCGCTTGCCGGGGCGTCCTTCCAAATTCCGGAGATCGCCCCAACGGCCGGCGGGTGGAGAAGGGCTACAATACCCGAGTGGACTCCAGTGCGGTCGAAGCGCCCGGCAGCATCGACGTGCGCGCCATACGGCGCACGCTGGCCGGCTTCTTCGTTTCCGGCCTGCTGGCCACCTTTCTGGGAGCCATCCTGCCGCTCTGGCGCCATCACCTGGGCACGGATTTCCTGACGGTTGGAAACTACTTTCTTAGTTTCAGCGCGGGCGTGGCGGCGGCCACGGAAGTCACGCGCCGTGTACTGCACTACCGGGGGCTCTCTCTCGTCCTGACCCTGGGGTGCGGCATGGCCTGCGGCGCGCTTCTGATCCTGGCCCTGGTTTCGCCGGCCGCCCCGGCCTGGTGGCGGATGCCCGGCCTGGTGATTCTCGGGGGAGCAGCCGGGATGCTCAACACAGGTCTCTGTCACGCCGCGTCTCCCATGTACCGGCACGATTCCGCGGCGGCCCTCAACCTGGCCGGCCTTTCCTTCGGCACCGGCTGCATTGCCGTCACGCTGCTGGTGTCGGGCAGTTTCTACGTCTACACGGTCTCCAGCATCCTCGTTCTGCTGGCGGCGGTCCCGGGGCTGCTGGCAGTGCAGTTTGCCACCACCCGCTGGCCCAGTCCGGTGACGGAGCCGGAGCCCACCCTGAAGCAGGCGTTGAGGGACTTCAGGAGCTTTGGCGCGGTGCTGCTGGCCCTGGCGCTGCTGTTCCAGTTCGGAAACGAGTGGGCCACGGGCGGCTGGCTTCCCATCTACCTGACGCACCGGGTGGGGATGAGCCCCGATGCGGCGCTGCTCTGCCTGGCGCTGTATTTTGCCGCCCTGCTGGCCGGCCGCGCGGTGGCCACCTTCCTGTTGCCCCGGGTGCGGCACCGCTGGCTGCTCCTGGCCAGCGCCCTGACCAGCATTTTCGGATGCACCATTCTGCTTTTCACCAACAACCGTTTTGGCGCCGTCACGGGCGTGTTGTTCGTGGGCGCCGGTTTCGCCCCGGTGTACCCGATGATCGCCGCCAAGATCGGGCACCGCTACCACTACTACCGGCCGGGCTTCTTCAACGGGATCTTCTCCTTTGCCCTGACCGGCGGCATGCTGGCCCCCTGGAGCCTGGGCATCCTGGCCGAGCGCTGGGACATCGGGGTGGTGATGGGCCTGCCGATCATGGGGACGCTGGTCGTGGTCGTGCTGGTCCTGCTGATCTGGGTGGAAGCGAGGCTGCGCGGGTAGGCATGCGGCCGGCGCTCCTGATCCTGCTGCTGGCGGCGCAACTGGGGGCCGCGGACCTGGGCGGGGCCATCCGTGCGCTGCTGAAAACGCCGTCCGCGAGCCGTGCCGCCTGGGGCATCCAGATCACCGACCTGAAGTCGGGCCGCACGCTATTCGCGCTGAACGAGGACCGGCTGTTCATACCCGCGTCGAACACCAAGCTGTTTTCCACCGCCCTGGGCCTGATGCGGCTGGGCCCCGATCACCGCTTCCGGACGCGGGTACTGGCCGGACGGGAGCCCGCCCCCACCGGTGTGCTGGCCGGCGATCTGATCCTGGCAGGAGGAGGCGATCCGAACCTGTCGGCAAGGGCGATCCCGTACCGCAAGGAACCGCCGGAGGGCAACCCTCTGGAGGCCATCGAGGAACTGGCGGCGCAGCTGCAGCGGCGCGGCATCCGGCGGGTGGAAGGCAGCGTGGTCGGGGACGACACGTTCTATCCCTGGGAGCCGTACGCCGAGGGCTGGGCCCTGGACGACGCACTTTGGGAATACGGCGCGCCGGTCAGCGCCCTGACGGTGAACGACAACTTCTTCAGTTTGAAACTGACCGCCGGGGCCAGCCCGGGCGATCCCGTCATGGTGTCCCTGAACCCGCCGCTCGAGTTCTACACACTGGATAACCGGGTCCGGACGGCGCGGGATAACGAGGCCAGGCTGCACCTCGACCGCGAGCCGGGTTCTCGCCTGCTGCAGCTCTGGGGCGCGGTGCCTGCCGGGGAGAGCCGCACGCGCCTCGTGGCCATACACGACCCGGCGCTTTATGCGGCCGAAGCCTTGCGGGACGCCCTGATCCGCAGAGGAGTGGATGTCCGGGGACCCTCGCGCGCGCGGCACCTGTGGCTGAACGAGGTCGAGAACCTGGAAGGCGCGGCCGTCCCGCCGGCGGAGCCGGCCGGAGTGGAACTGGCGCGGCGCGAATCGGCTCCCTTGATCGAAGACCTGCGGATCACCAACAAGGTCAGCCAGAACCTGCACGCCGAACTGGTGCTGCGCGCCGTGGGGCGGGCCCGGCGCAACGCCGGCACCCGGCGCGCGGGATTGCTGGAAATGGCCGGGTTTCTGGAGGAAATCGGCATCGCTCCGGAGAGCTATGAGCTGAACGACGGTTCCGGCCTCTCGCGGATGAACCTGGTCAGCCCCGCGGCGGTGGTGGCCCTGCTGCGCTTCCTGCACGCCTCGCAACACGGCGAGGCCTGGATGGGCCTGCTGCCGGTGGGCGGCGAGGACGGCACCCTCGACACTCGCTTCAAGGGCACCGCGGCGGCCGGCAACGTGCGCGCCAAGACGGGAACTCTGAGCCACGTCAGCGCGCTTTCCGGATACGTTCGCACCCGGCGCGGCGCCCTGCTGGCCTTCTCCATCCTGGCGAACAACTACGATGCGCCGTCCTCGGAAATCCGGGCGGTGATTGATAAAATAGTGAATCGAGCCATCCAGTAGCTCAAAAGGGGGAATTGCTTTGCCGATCTACGAATACCGCTGCGCCGACTGCGGCACGAAGTTCGAGAAACTGGTGCGAAACGCCGGGGAAGCGGCCGTCCTGGAGTGTCCTTCCTGCGGACAGAAGCGCCTGGATCAACAGCTTTCCACCTTCTCCGCGCATGCCGGCGGCAGCGCTCGGAACGACGCTCCCATGTGCCCCAGCGGCGGAGCCTGCCCCACACCGGGAGCCTGCGGCCTGAACTGATCTCCGTCCCCGGCTTTCGCGGGCTCGGCGTCTTCTGGCGGCGGCGAGGATTGTGTCGCGACGCGTTCCGGCGCGGCCTTTTCGCCGTCCGGGATGCCGCCCCGTGGGAACCGGCGGCCGTGTTAGCATTTTTTCGATGAGTTCGCGCACGATCTTCCAGGTGCTGGAGGCCACGGCTGCCCGCTACGGCGAGGCGACCGCCCTGGTACAGCCATACACGGAGGACGCCGAGCGCCGCTTCCGCACCTGGACGTGGAACCAGTACAAGCAGGCCGCGGAAGAGATCGCCGCGGGCCTGCGAAGGCTGGGACTGGGCAAAGGCGACATC
>JADZAF010000227.1 GCA_020852755.1 Bryobacterales bacterium | reverse complement strand
CGTAGGGTGATGACCTTGGTTTTTTCCTTGCCATTCTCGACAAAGACCAGTTCGATGCGCCCGTCGGCTTTGCCCGGGCGCGTCATTCGAACCGGCACTTCGATCGTCGTTCCGGCCGAGACGATGGCAGGGGTTTTGGGTGGCTGGCTGATCTCGAATCCTTCACCCTTTACGGAGACCTGGGTGATGTTGATTGGACTCTTCCCCTTGTTCTCGGCCACCAGGCGCTGTTCTCCGGTTCCCGAGAACTCCAGGTTTCGCGGCACTGCCAGCTTGGTCCCGCCGCCCCGGAATTTCTTGTAGAGAAGCAGTCCGCCCACGGCGCCGCCTGCGGCGATGCCGATCAGCGCGATGGACTTGTTCGATTCGATGCCGGGAAGCTCCGCTGTCCGCCAGGAGGCGTGCGCCGGCGGAAGGGAGGCCAGCGCCAACGCGCCGGCGAGACCGGCGGCGACGCCGCGAGTCGATCGAAGGGGACGAAAAGTCATAGTCTGGATTCTCCTTACCCAAGGACTGAGTGTTCGATTATCGTCAGGGACTCTACTACCGGAGAAGTAAACAAGGGATAGCCGGCGGCGGAAACCGGAGCCGTTAACCGTTAACAGCGCGTGAAATGCAAGGAAACACAGGGCGCGCACGGCGGTGAGAAGAACTTACTCCAGCCGCACCCCCGATAGGTCCACCGCGCCATCCAGGTTGATTTCCAGCGCGAAGACGTGTCCCGCGTTGCCCAGGGTTGTCCAACCTGCCTGCAGCACGGCGAAAGTCCGGTCAAGCAGCTTCTCGTAGTCCCAATCATACAGGTCGTAGACTGCGCCCTGGAAGCGCGCCGACGAAATCCGGACTCCGGCATCGGTTCGCTGTGCTTCCAGGGAGAGCGTCGCCGATGTCAGGCGAGCTTCTCCGAGCGCGCCCTTCAGGTCGAAGTCGTCGCAAGCGGGAATCCAGAAGGCGTCCTCGCAGAACGCCCCCACCGTGATCCACTGGTCCGCCAAAGCCCAGCGGAAAGACCTGGCCGTTCCAGGTGCACCCAGTTGTGCGACAATCTCGCTGCGATGTTTGGCCACTTCCCTCTCCAGGTGATCCGAAAGTGTCCGGGACCGGAGCAGGCTCGTCGCCAGGCCGCTTTGGGAGGAGAAGGTATAGCTGGGGATCACGCCATCGCCGGGGGTCTTGAGCCGCGCTCCGACATGGTGGGAAAGCCGTAGCTGGCGGCGCGCGGCCTCCGCCACGGAAATCTCCGCCGGCGGCGCCATGCCATCCAGCGCCGGGTGCTTGTCTTCCAGAAAAGCCTCCAGCATGGCTATGGACTGAGGGTACTTGGACCGCAGAGCGGCCACCGCCATTCTGCCCAACGCCCAGGAGGAGTGATAGGCCGCACCGCCGACAATGCGGAACCAGTGGATGCCCAGCGAATACTGCTCGCCGGGGTCCACCTGGCCGTTATCGTCGGTGTCCAGCCACGCCACGACATGGTAGTCCTCCGGATAGAGGCTGGGACGGATGCTGGCGCTGAGCGTGGCCGTCTGTCCTTGCAGCCTCCCGTCCCCGAGCGGGTGGATCCCGCTGCCGTCCACCAGGGCGAATCGCACCTTGACGAGTCCGGGTGGGAACTGCTCGGCCCCGGTTACCGTTGCCCGGGCCGATGCCTTGCCTTCCGCGTCCGGCCCCATAAACACGTAGCGGGCTGGCGAGGCGCCGCTGGCGGAGACCGAGTCAGTGCGGTAGTTGGCATCGGTGCCGGGAAACTGGCCGGAATGGATCGCGGAAACGTGGATTCGCCCGCGCTGGGCCTGGGATGAGAGCGTGGCCGCGCACTGGAACGAAACGGTGACGTTCTCTTCGGGAACTGGAAAGGAGCCATTGAGTTCCCCGGTCCCGGCCAGGTTCAGGACATCACCGCAGACCTGGCCGGTCGCCCGCATCTCGTTCTTGCTGATCGAGCCTGCTCCGGCCACGTCCCCGAGAGGGCCGGTCACGGTCACGGAGTTGCCGGAAACCTCTGCGTTGCGGCCCAGGTTGTACACCGTTCCCTGGCCGGATAGCGGCAAGTCCCAGGAGTAGGTGCACGGTCCCGTCTTCGTGAAGGATTTTGTAGCCGTGCCGCTCATGCGAAACGTCTCGGTGTCGCTTTCCTGGCCGTCGCTGAAGGTGCACCTCAGGACGGCCTCCTCCGAGATTCGCCACGGGCCGCTAAGATCGCCGCAAGGCTGCACCGCGGGACAGGTTTGACCGGCCGCCGGCCGCATCTCCAACCGCACCTGGTTCGAGGCCGTATCTCCGAACCACAACTCGAGGTTCAGGGCTCCGGACCAGGGCGCCGCCGCGGGCAGCACGACGTTCACCTGGTCGAGACCGGGATAGCCCGGCGCTGGGCCCGCGTACTCCACGGGCAGAAGCCAAAGCTCGCCCCGACCGTCCCGAACCTCTGCCCGGATGTTGTCCAGAGACGCGCGGCGGGGCGAAAGGGCAGACGCTTCCCTGTCGGCCGCACGGAACGGCAGATTGACGCCCGCCAGCATCGGGGAGGCGGACATGGCGCCGGCCCGCGCCAGGGTCCGGATCGGACGGGAGCCCGTCCAGGCCCGCACACCGGTGCAGAATATGGCCAGGCGGGTGCGGCGGTCGCTAACGGGCAGTTCCGGCGTCTCCGCATCGAAGGGCCCCCGACGATAAGTAACCGCATTCAGGATGGCGCCCGTGTTGCGGGTGTCCTGCACGAAAATCGCGGGGGCGATATCCTCCACTCGGGTGAAGCCCCTGGAGATCCTTCGCAGCGTTTCCGACCGGACCGCCACCTCGGCAACCCCTGGCTTCGTTTCCAAAGGCACGAGGAAGTTGACCTGCTTCGCGGAGACGTAGAAGAGCCGCGCTCGAACGCCGTTCACTTCCACGGTGGTCCCGCCCAGTTCCAGCGGAAGGTTCCCGGCCGGGTCCAAGGCGGCGTTGAAGTTGCCCGAGGCGAAGTCGCTGCCGAAAGCCGAGGCAATGGAATCCGGCGCCACCGGAGCCGTGAAGCGGGCCGCGGACCCGACGAGTGCCGGGGTGGGATTGAGCTGCCAGGAAGGAGCGGTGGGCGTCGGCTGGGGCGGGGTCTGAGGTGGGGGCTGAGGTGGAGGCGCGGAGCCGCCGCCCTCCGCTCGCAGGTCGATCCGCCAGTTGACTCCCATCATCGGGCCTGCCAGGCTGCTTCGCACCCACATCAGCTTCAGCAAGTCGCGCGGCTTCACCGCCACTCCGGCCGCCGTGAAAGTTGCCGGATTGGCCCGGGTGTAGGGGCCGCCGTCGCGAAGGGTACCGGAGGCCAGCACCGTGCTGTTCAGGAACAGTGTCCAGATGCCGCTACGGCCCGGGTTGGCGGCATACCAGACCGCCAGCGAGATGTCCGCGACGCCCGCCGCCGGCGAGGTCCAGGTCACATTGGCTTCTCCCCGGCCGGCTCCGTTGAACGGGTCGTCGGTGTGCCCTACGATGTCTCCCGGCTCGATGCCCGTCCAGCGATCCACTGATCTGAACCAGACGGGGATGTGTCCGCGGCCGGCCGGCGCTGCCGCCCAGGCGGGCTGTGCCCCGGGGG
>JADZAF010000226.1 GCA_020852755.1 Bryobacterales bacterium | reverse complement strand
GAGACTCCCCGTCACTGCCCCGATGAACGGAGCCACCGTGCTCTGCGCGGCGTAGCCCAGGCGGATGTACCGGGTGCGCCAAGGCTTGAAGCAGGACCGGTAGCCGTGCGAACCGGCCCGTTCCACCAGGCCTTTCGCCACCAGGGTGCGCAGAATCCGGCAGGTGGTTGGCTTGTTGAGCGCCGCGCGTGAGGCAATCTCGCCGAGGCTGAGCGCCTCCCCCGCCTCGGAGAAGGCGGCCAGAATCTCGCAGGCGCGCGCCACCGAGATCTCCAGGCCCTGAGATCCCACGCCGCTCGCGCGGTTTTTCATGACGTGAAACAGTCTAGCGCCGCACTGCTTCCCGGTCAAGCGCCGCGCGTAGCCAGCGGAGCGGGGAATCCGCTTGCAGCCACGCCTCATCCGTTCCGAGGCGCGCCCGCCGGGATTCCGCCTATTGAAAAGTTGCGCCGTGCTGCCGCCGGCCTTGCGAGACCGGTGAACCAAGACTACTATCGGATCTTCTACTCGCATAAGGAGGCCTCTTGGAAAGCCGGGAACGCGTCCAGCGCGCCATCCGCTTCGACCGGCCGGACCGCGCACCCATCTCGCATGCCGTTCTGCCCGCCGCGCAGTTGAAATATGGCCCCGCGCTCGACGAGATCCTGACCGGCTTCCGCGAGGACTTCGGCTGGGACTACCTGCCCGACCTCCAAGTGCGGGACTACCCGGCGCTCTACCGGTCCGGCCGGAACACGGACGACTTCGGCACCGTCTGGCATAACGAGTGGCTGGGCATCTGCGGAATCCCGGTACAGTGCCCCATCCCGGACCTTGCGCGCTACCGCGAATACCGCTGGCCGGAGGTATTCACCGCCGGGCCGCCCAAAGGCCGCCAGTACAGTGGCCACATGATGGGCTACGACCCGCGCTGGTATGCACGCGGAGCCTGGATCACCTTCTTCGAGCAGCTTCAGCAGTTGCGCGGCATGGAGAATCTGCTCATGGATGTCGCCGCCGGGCCGCCCGATTTCGAGCGGCTGCTGGACGACATGCTGGAGTTCAACCTCGCCTGGCTCGACCGCTGGCTCGGTCTGGAGTACGACGGGCTGCACTTCGCCGACGACTGGGGCGCGCAGAGCGGCCTGCTCATCCGCCCTCAGACATGGCGCCGCCTGTTTAAACCGCGCTATGCGGAGATGTTCCGCCGCGTGCACGCCGCCGGCATGGACGTGTGGTTCCACAGCGACGGGGCGATCCGCGACATCGCGGGCGACCTGATCGAGATCGGCGTGGACGTACTGAACTGCCAGGTGGCGGTGGTTGGGCATGACTGGATCGCCGCTAACCTGCGCGGGAAGGTCGCGTTCCGCACCGACATCGACCGCCAGCGTGTCCTCCCACTTGCGTCGCCCGCGGAAGTGAAGGAAGAGGTGCGGCGCACGTTCGAGGCGTGCGGGACGGCCCGCGGCGGCATCGTGGCCTGCGGGGAAGTAGGGCCGGACGTGCCCATTGTGAACGTGCGCGCCATGTACGAAGCGTTTCACGAGTATGGACGGCTGGAGGTGGAGGCATGACCTCGCGTGAGCGCGTGCTGGCGGCGATCGCGCATCGCGAACCGGACCGCGTCCCCATCGACCACGGCTCGTTCCGCGGCACCGGCATCATGGCGGTGGCCTATAACCGGTTGAAGCGCCACCTGGGTATCGAGGGCGGAGCCACCTACCTCTACGACGTAGTGCTCCAGCTCGCCGAGCCGGAGGACTGGTACCTGCGCCGCTTCCGTGTGGACGCCATCGACCTCGGGCGGGCCTTCAACGTGCCGGAGATGTGGCATCCGTGGGTCCTCCCGGACGGTTCCGGTGCGCAGGCGCCCTACTGGTTCCGTCCGGAGCGCCGGGACGGCGAGCTCCTCGTCCGGGGAAGCGAATGCCGCGTGATCGGACGCATGCCGCGGGGGTCTTACTACGTCGACCAGGCGTATTGGCCGCTGGCGGCCGAGGGTTTGGACTACGCGGGCGGCCTCCCGTCCGCCATGCGCGACGTTACCTGGGACGCGCTGCCCACCGCACCCTGGGACCGCCCGCTCACCGATGACCGGCTGCGTGACATCGGAGCCGCGGCCCAGCGCCTCTGCCGCGCCAATTACGCCATCAGCGCGGCGATCGGCTGCAACCTCCTCGAGTGGTGCCAGTACCTGTTCGGGATGGAGAACACCTACCTCTACATCGGCGGCGAGAAGCGCCGGCTGGGCATGTTTCTGGACCGCCTGGTGGAGCGCCATCTCGAATTCCTGGGGCGGCTGCTGCCCCATTTGGGCGGCAACGTGCACATCCTGGTGGTGGGCGACGATCTGGGCACGCAACGCGGCCCCCAGATGTCGCCGGCTTGTTATCGCGATTTGTTCTACCCGCGGCACAAGCGCATCTACCGCTACATTCGTGACCACAGCCCCGCGCACCTGATGATGCACTGCTGCGGCGGCATCTATCCGCTCATTCCGCACTTGATTGACGCCGGAGTCGAGATCCTCAACCCGGTGCAGACCAGCGCCCGCGATATGGAACCGGAACGGCTGAAACGCGAATTCGGCCGCGACCTGACGTTCTGGGGCGGCGGCTGCGACACCCAGACCGTGCTGGCCAATAGCAGCCCGGCGGAGATCCGCGAGCACGTGCGGCGGCGCATGGAGGCGTTCATGCCCGGCGGCGGATTCGTATTTACCCAAATCCACAATGTAATGGCGGACGTGCCGCCGGAGAACGTGGTGGCCATGCTGGATGCGGCGTATGAGTTCGGGGGGTACGCCTGAGACTGCCAAGGAGGCCCTATGCTGCAAATGCTTTCCGTGCTGTTGCTGGGCGCTGCCGCTTGGGCGCAGAGTATCACTGGCACGCTTACCGGCTATGTCAAGGATCCGGCCGGCCTTCCCGTCGCGGGGGCCGGGATCCGGCTTCTCCAATCCGCTACTGGCGCCCAACGCGACGGCCAGGCAAACGAGCAGGGAAGGTTCGTCTTCAGCGGCTTGCAGCCCGGCGTGTACGAGCTGCGCGCCACGGCGCCGGGATTCAAGACCCTGACGCGAAGCGGGATCGCGCTCGCCGCCTCCGAGACCCTGCCCGCCGGCGACCTGGTGCTCGAGATCGGAGCCGCCAGCGAGTCCGTTACGGTTACCGCCGCGGGAGCCGCTGTCCAGACGGCCAGCTCGGAACGCTCCGGAGCCGTCACCAGCTCCCAGGTGGAAGGCATCCAGACCCGCAGCCGCAACGTGATCTCCCTGATGAACCTGCTGCCCGGCGTGCTCGACACGGCCGACTCGACACGGGAGAAGATGGATCGCGCGGTGGGCAGCTTCATCGTTCAGGGCAACCGGTTGGGGTCCAACGAGATCACTTATGACGGCCTTTCCGCCGTCGACCTCGGGAACAACGCCGCCCTGCTGGTGACCATCAGCCAGGAAGCGGTCTCGGAAGTCAAGGTGCTTCTTAGCGGCTACCAGGCGGAATACGGCCGCAACTCCGGGGCTCACGTCCAAATCGTCACCAAGTCCGGCACGCGCGATTTCCACGGCGGCGCGTCCCACTACAACCGCAACGAGGCCTTCAACGCCACCAACTTCTTTCTGAACCGCCTGGGGCAATCCCGGCCGCTGTACCGCTATCAGACCTGGACTTACAACATCGGCGGCCCGGTGACCATCCCCGGCAAGTTCAACTCGAACCGCGACAAGCTCTTCTTCTTCTGGACGCAGGAGCACTGGCCTCTGAAGCTGCCCCTGCCGGTCGGACAGGTTACGGTCCCCACGGAGTTGGAGCGCGGCGGAGACTTTTCCCGGACGCTCGACCAGAACAGCCGGCTGATCCCCATCACCGATCCGCTCTCCCGCCAGCCGTTCCCCGGCAATGTCATCCCGGCATCGCGGATCGACTCCAACGGGCAGGCGTTGCTGCGCGTGTTCCCGGCGCCCAACTTCCTGGATTGGAGTATCTCGGCCGGCCGCTACAACCACGTCTTCCAGGCGCAGCGGGAAACCCCGCTGTGGACCCAGACGCTCAAGCTGGATTATCACGCCACATCCAAGCACCTGTTCTCCGGTACCTACAACTTCGCGAAGGATACTACCAAGGGATGGTGGATGGGCTCCAACTGGCCCCAGATGCCCCACAGCTTCGAGGTTCCCGGCCGCATGCTTTCCTCCCGGTATCAGTGGATTATCTCCCCGGTGGCGATTAACGAGCTGACCGTCGGAGTGGGCGGTGGCGAGGAAAACGTGGAGGCCTTGACCCAGGAGGACATCCGCCGCAATACCAAGGACGCGGTTGGCTACAGGCTGAACCAGTTATACCCCGCGAATAACCCGGAGAACCTGATTCCGAACGCCACCTACGGCGGAGTTCTCGGCGCCGCCATGCTCGAGGTCTGGGGCCGCTACCCCCATCACTCGACGCGCACCAACCTCCTGATCTCGGACAACTTCACCAGGACCCGCGGAACGCACACCATCAAGGCGGGGTTCTACTTCGACCGCTTCGTCACCGCCAACCGCAATCTGACGCAGTTCAATGGCGCTTTCAACTTCGGCCGCGACGTGAACAACCCGCTGGATACAAACTACGCCTACTCCAACGGGCTGCTGGGAATCTATGCGAGCTACACGGAGACCTCCAGCCGTCCGCTGCGCGAGATCGGGGCAACCAATATCGAGTGGTTCCTACAGGACAACTGGAAGGTAACGCCGAAGCTCACGCTCGACTACGGCCTTCGTTTCGCCTGGATTACACCCGTCTCGCAGCAGGAAGGTCTCGTTTCCGGCTTCGATCCCGCGCGCGTGGACCGGACCAAACGGGTACGGCTCATCCCTCCCCGTCTGGTAGGCGGCCGCCGTGTGGGGGTGCATCCGGTCACCGGTGAAGTGTATCCAGCCGTGGCTGTCGGGGCGCTGGCGCCGGACACCGGCGACCCCTCCAACGGCATGGTCGTGCCGGGGCGCGAAAAGGGCTATCCATACTCGCTGGTCGACACGCGGCCCGTCCACCTGGGCCCCAGGTTCGGTTTCGCCTACGATCCCTTCGGGCGCGGCAAGACGGCCGTACGGGGCGGATTCGGCATGTTCTACAACCGTGTCTCCACGCTCAACACGCTCTACAACCTCGTCTCCCAGCGCCCCCTGGCCCTGAATCCGGTTCTGTTCTACGGAACCATGTCCAATCTGTCCACATCCACCGGCCTGGAGTTCCCGGACAACGTGGTGGGCCTGGACCGGATCGGCAAGGTGCCTGCGGTGATGAACTACAGCCTCAACGTTCAGCAGAACATCGGGCGCGGCACGGTTCTGGAAGCCGGCTACTATGCTTCGCTGGGCCGCCACCTCATGTGGTCGCGCGACCTGAACGCCATCCCGTTCGGCGCCAACTTCGACCCGAAGAACGCGGATCCCACCAACCCTCGCGTGCCCCTGCCGGCAGCATTCCTGCGCCCCATCCCGGGACTGAACGGCATCACCTACCGCGAATGGGCCGCCAGCTCCAATTATCACTCCCTGCAAGCGACCGCCACCCGCCGGTTCACGCGCGGTCTCGAGTTCGGAGCCGCCTGGACCTGGTCGAAAACCATGGACTACAACACCAATGACGCCGACGCCGTCAGCCCCCTCGTGCCGGTCCGGATATGGAATTACGGCCTCTCTGGACTGGACCGGACCCATATCTTCCGCCTGAACTATATCTACGACGTACCCGGCGTCCGTGCCGGGAGCCGGCCGGTGCGGGTGCTGCTCCATGGCTGGCAGGTGTCCGGCGTCACCAGTTTCATCAGCGGGGCCCCGTCCGGGGTAGGAATGACCACGGTGGTTCCGACGGACTTCACCGGGACCCCGTCGCAAGGAGCCCGCGTGGACATCACCGGCAACCCGGTTCTGCCCAAGGGCGAGCGGACCTTCAGCCGGAACTTCCGCACGGAGGTCTTCCGCATGCCGGCCGTGGGGACCATTGGCACGGCGGCCCGCACCGTGATGCGCGGGCCCGGCACGAACAACTGGGATATCGCGGTGTTCAAGAACATTCCGCTGCGCGAAGCGCTGCGCATGCAGTTCCGCTGCGAGACTTACAACACGTTCAATCACACTCAATTCTCCGCGTTGGACGCGGCCGCGCGCTTCGACGCCCAGGGGCGGCAGATCAACGCGCGCTTCGGCGAGTTCACTGCCGCCCGCCCGCCAAGGATCATGCAGTTTGCGCTGCGCCTCCTGTTCTGACCGGTGCGGAAGGGAAAGCACACAATGGTTTCCATGACCAGGCGCGCGTTCACGGCGGGGGCGGCGGCGCCGCTCCTGCGTGCCGCTGACGCCCGCAAACGGCCCAACATCATCCTGATCGTCACCGACGACCAGCGGTACGACGCGTTCTCCGCTTCGGGCTTCGGCGGGTTGTTCCGGTTCCTCAAAACCCCCCACCTGGACCGGCTGGCGCGGGAGGGCGTCCATTTCCGCAACGCCTTCTGCACCACCTCGCTCTGTTCGCCGGCGCGTGCCAGCATCCTGACCGGCCAGTACATGCGCACCCACCGGGTCAACTCGCTGCAAAAGGGCTTCTCCGGCAGTCCCAGGCTGCTCCCCCATCTGCTGCGGGACGCCGGCTACGACACGGCGTTCATTGGCAAATGGCACATCGGCGCGCATAGCGATCAGCCCGTGGACGCTTTCCACCGGTGGGCCGCCTTCCGGCACCAGGGCGACTACTTCAACCCGCTGCTGAACGTCGACGGCGCGCCTACGCCGTCCCGCGGATACGTCACCGATATCCTGACCGATTACGCTGTCGAGTTTCTGGGCCGCCGGCGTAACGCCCCGTTCTTTCTCCAGCTTTCGCACAAGGCGCCGCACGACCCCTGCACCCCGCCGCCGCGGCTGGAAGCCCTGTTTGCCAACGAGAGAATCGAGTACCCGGCGAGCTATTACGAGGACCACACCGGAAAACCTGCCTGGTTTCTGAACTCCATCGGGCACGACTGGTTCCACATCATGTTCCACCCGCGGGAGAACTTCGAGCGCTACGTGAAGAACTACGCCCGCTGCCTGGCCGCCGTGGACGAGAGCCTGGGGCGCGTGCTCAAAGCCTTGGACGACAGCGGGCAGGCGGAGAACACCGCGATCCTCTACACGTCCGACAACGGGCACTTCATGGCCGAACACCAGATGTTCACCAAGATGCTCATGTACGAGGAGTCCATCCGGGTGCCGCTGCTGGTCCGCTACCCGGCGCGCGCGCCGCGGGGCGCGCGGCGCGACGACATGGCGCTCAACGTGGACATCGCCCCCACCATCGCGGAGCTGGCGGGCGTGGCGGTCCCCGCGAGCATGGAAGGGCGCTCAATCCGCGGTCTGCTGGAAGACGGCCGCGTGCGCGGCTGGCGCAGGTCGTTTCTGTATGAATACGAAGAAGACGCCCCGTACCTCGGGTTGCCGCAGATGGAGGGAGTCCGCACCGCGGACGGCTGGCAATACACGCGCTTCCCGGATTGGGAGCAGCTCTTCGACATGCGCACGGACCCGTCGCAGGTGAAGAACCTCGCCGCCGATCCGAAGTATGCGGCCAGGAAACGGGAGCTCATTGCCGAGCTGCGGCGGCTCGGCGGCGGCCAGGCCCCCCTGCGCGGACCCGGCCCGTACAAGCGCCGGAGCGAACCGGTTCACACGCCGCACCGGCCGGACTTCACCGGCGGCACGCTGATAAGGGAGGGGGAGAAATGAAGAACGGATCCGGCGGCGGCCTCTCACGCAGGGAATTCGCCGCTTTCCCGCTGGCGGCTGGCGCCGCCCTCGGGCCATCGGAAGCACAGGCGCAAACGGCGGCGCTGCCGAAGCGGAAGTGGACGGTCTTCGTCGTCCAGCACAGCCACATCGACATCGGCTACACGGAGCGGCAGGAGATTATCGCCGGGCAGCACGCCCAGTTCATGCGCCGGGCCGTTGACCTGGCGCTCTCCCCCGCGCAGAGCAGCCGGCCGCCAGAATGCCGGTTTAAATTTACCTGCGAGGGCTTTTGGCAGGTCGAGCAGTTTCTCTCGCGCGCCAACGCAGAAGAGCGGCGGCGGCTGCTTCAGGCGTTCCACCAGGGACTCCTGGAGCTCACCGCCGGTTACTTCCATCTTTCGGAGCTGCCCGACCAGGAGCTCCTGCGCCGAAGCGTATCCTGGGCGCGCGAGTTCGCCCGCCGCGAAGGAGTGCCGCTGGTTGCCGCCATGGGATGCGATATCAACGGCCTCTCCTGGGGCATCGCGGACGCCTATCACGAGGCCGGCGTCCGCTATCTCTCCATGAACGTCAACCCGCACCAGGGGGCCTATCCGCTAGGCGGTCCGCTGACGCCCTTCCACTGGGAATCCCCCGCGGGCAAACGCCTTCTGGTCTGGAACGGGCTGACGTACTGCAAGGCGAACCAGTTCGGGCTGATGGGAGGCCGGGCGCCGGACGTCGACCCCGGCGTCCCGGGGCTCCGGCTCTCCGGAAAAGGCGGCCACATCGAGGTCAACGACATCTCGCTGGCCGAGCGCAAGCTGCTGCCACTGCTGGCCTGGCTCGAGACCTCGGGCTATCGGTACGATTTCCTGCCCCTCATGGGTTCCGGCATTCACACGGACAACAGCCCGCCCGGCGACGACTGCTGCCGCATCCTCGAGGACTGGAACCGCAAGTACGGCGGACAAGTCCACGTTCGCACCGCCACCCTGGCGGAGTTCTTCGCCCACCTGGAGAAGAACGGCGGAGATCTTCCCGTACACAGGGGAGAGTGGACGGACTGGTGGTCGGACGGAGTGGCCACCACCCCGGTGGACACCATTCTCTACCGCAACGCGTTGCGCAACCGGCGCCTGCTCGACAGGCTGGACCCGGACCGCAAGGCTGTTCCCGAAGAGGCCCGCGCGGAGATCGACCGGAAGCTGCTCCTCTACGCCGAGCACACCTTCGGCTATTCCCACCCGGCACACTCCGGCCTGATCGTGCACCAGGTGTTCCTTCGGAAGAGCAAGCACGCCATCGACGCCGATGAGCTGGCCGGCGCGGCCCTCTACTCCGTCCTGCGAAGGCGCGGCGAGGGGCCGTTCACCGACCGCCGCCCATTCACCTACAAGGTTCTGAATCCCCTCGATTCACCCGTCAGGTCGGCCGTCCATCTGCCGCTTGATACGTGGGAGCTGCCGCTCATCAACGCCGGGTTCCGCGTACTGGACTCGGCGGGCCGGGTGGCGCCGCATCAGCTCGAACGAAGAGCGCGCGGATGGAATGTTGCCGTCCTGGTGGACCTGGCGGCGGGAGCGGAGTGTACCTTCCGGCTGGAGCCGCATGCCTCCAAGGCATCGGCCCCAGCCAATCCCGCCAATCCTGCCAGCGGTTTCGAAAACGCCTTCTATCGTGTCGAATGGAAGCCGCTCCAGGGAATCGTTCATCTGGCCGGACGCGACGGGCGGCCCTACCTCTCCCCGGCGCGGGGCGGGCTGGGCTGCCCGGTTTACCAGATATTCCCCGGCGGCAACCGCACCGCGGCCGGGTCGCCCACCCAGCCCCGCAAGCGCCCACGCGAGGAGGTCAGCTACGGGACCTGCACCCGGATCAGGCAAACCGCTTCCGGCAGCCTCTACGACCGCTGGGAATTCCTCTATGAGGCCCCCGGGGCAAACCGCTACATCCTGGAGGCCAGGTTCTTCCACGACCTTCCTTACCTGGAGCTCACGGCCGCCGTCGACAAGACCGGCGTGCGGGATCCGGAGGGCATGTACGTGTACTTCCCGCTGTCGGTGGAGGGCGGCGTCTGGAACCTGGATAAGCCCGGGGCGCCGGTCCGGCCGGGCATCGATCAGATCCCGGAGTCCTGTTGCGACTACTACTGCGTACAGCACGGCGCCGCGTTGATCGGCGCGCAGGCCGGCGTTACCCTCTGCACCCTGGACGCTCCTCTACTACAGTTCGGCAGATTGCGGCTGTGGGAGTTCTCTAAAACCATTGAACCCACCGGCCCGGCATACTCCTGGCTCTGTAACAACAAGTGGGAGACCAACTACCGGCTGAGCTGCGAGGGCTTCTACGAATTCCGGTACAT
>JADZAF010000225.1 GCA_020852755.1 Bryobacterales bacterium | reverse complement strand
CCCCACGCCTGCGAGGGTGTAGCCATAGGCCCCCCTTGATCGTCTCGGTGCCGCGCTCGCAGAGCCGGTCCGATGCACGCGAGTACACACACACCCATTGGCGGTTCCGTACGCGAGGAGCGGCGCGGCTTGCCTCGCCATGGCCAGGCCCGATGCAATCCTTGCGCACGCCACTACAGCCAACAGGCCGCACCCCGCAACAACGCCCGTGGCCGTTGGGCGAGGGATGCCCAATGCCAGGCCCGCCATCGCGCCGAGGACAAGCATCGAGAAGACTTCGACGGTGAGGCCGCGTACAATCCGTCCGGCCTGCGCTCCCATCACGAGCCTCTTCTTCGGCCGGAACCCCGTCGGAAAGTCGTGAGCGCGTTGCGCCGCTCGAACGGTCAAGGTAACATCTGGCAGAGGGAGGGGCCGTGGCGCCTGCGCAATCACGGGTGGCGGACGTTCGAACCGGTGTCCTCGCCTATTTTGTCGGCGTCGATCATTTCTACTGCGCCTTTCACGATCACACGGGACAGGAGCAGGTTTTTCCACTGAGCCCATGTCGCGAGATCCTGCCCCGGCTCGAGATCCTCTTGGAAGCGATCGACGGATCGTATTCTCCAGGGCGCAGGGAAAAGGCGTTCGAGGAGTTTTCGCGGGGTTGGGGCCGCACTCTGCTGCCTCCCCCGGAAGCGCTCGAAACGTCTGACGTACTGGTCGTCATTTCCCACTCGTCGCTCCACGGAATCCCGCTGCACGCCATCGTACATGGCGACGACGGGCGCCCGCTGGCAGCTACGCACGGGCTGACCTACGTGCCTTCCGGCACGCTTTTCACGCGCTGCGTCAGCCGGAACTCAGCCCGCCGATTCGATCCCGTGGCCTGGCGCTTTCCGCGCAATGGCGACGGCGGAGCTCCGCCGCCGCCCCGCAGCTGTCGCGCCGCGGCCGTGGATGTGAAGTTTCAGGCAACCCGCGAGTACGAGCAAGTCGCGCGGCTCTTCCTAGATCATTTTGAGGAGAGGTACTGGAGCGGCGCGGAACGGATCTGGATCAAACCGCGAAGAGGAACGCCGGGGGACCCGGAAGTCCTGTGCATCGTTTGTCACGGCCACTACGATGCGGAGTTTCCCGGCCGCTCCGGCCTCCTGCTCGCGCGCAATGCGGGTATCGGCGCGGAGATGACGATCCCGATTCACTACGGGGAGCCGTTCCTGTTCCGCGATCTTCCGTTCCGTTTCTTTCCGACGGACATCAGCGTACGCCCGGACTGTTCGCCGGAGATTCTGACCGTCAACGAACTCATGGTGGGAGCCTCGACCGACGCGCAGTTGGTTGCGCTGATCGGCTGCTCTACGGCAACGGGACAGACCTCGTCGGCGGACGACTTTCACAGCCTGGCTCACCAGTTTCTCAAGATCGGCGCGGCGGGCGTTCTGGCGAGCCTGTGGACGCTGGACTTCGACTTTGCCAAAAGCTGGGTGCCGCGCTTTCTGCGGCAGTGGTGCGATCTGCGATTGCCCAAGGCGCTGGCATTTCGCGAATCGATCCGTGAGGAGTTGGACGAAACCCCCCGGCCGATCTCCGAGTGGGCTGTGCCTGCGCTACTCGGAGACTGGCTGTAGTCACGGAGGACACGATGTCAATCTGGGACAAGTTCCCGAACTACGACGACAGCGAACTGGAACTGCTGGTGCGGTCGGCTGCCGAGACGCTCGCCGATGCCGGCCAGGGCAGCCGTGTGCCTGAGGACGCTCTCGAGATGTCCGATAGGGCGGCGGCTGAGGAGATCCGGGCCGATCTCTCCGGCCTCGCACCGGCGGCTACCTCCGACCAGATCCGGTCGATTCTGCGGGATCCCGAAGCTTCCCGCCGAATCAGCCTGGCCGCTCTCGACGAAGTGCGGAAGCAACCGGGACTGGCAGGGGCAGTCGAGGCGGCCTACCAACAACGCATGAGAAAGCTGGGGGGACCGGAACTGCTGCTGGCGGTGGCGCCGCTGCTGTTGCTGGTACTGCGGATCGAGTCGTTCAAGTGGAAAGACCTGCAGATCACGTTCGGCAATTCATCCGATGCCGTAAAAGCGGCGGTTGCGGGGGTAGTCTCCGGCTTGACAGGAAAGGCGGGCAGTGCGTCTTGACCGGCTAACACGGGAGTTGTACGCGACGGCTCCCCCGCTGGCTCAAATGAAGGGCCGGCCGGACTACGACGGTTGGGCCGAAGCGCTCGGACGGCTCGCCGACCGACCCGAGATGGAGCCGTTTCGTGGCGTTTTTCGCGAGCTAGCCGGCAATGCTCTCGTCGATCTGCAGCCGCTCAACCGCTTCCTGCAAAACGAAGCGGAGGGCGTTTCCTTCGAATCCAACCGGAAGGCCGCCGAAGCTGCTGTTGCAGAGATCTCCGCACCTGCGGCGTTCCTCGCGACGTTTGTGTGCGCCCGAACCTGGATTCGAGCCGCGGGGCCGCACCTCTATCGTCAGGACTCCAGCGGCAGGCCCAGTCCAGCGTGGACGATCTTCCCGCAGGCTCTGGTCTCCGCGGCGATGCGGGTGGGCAGTTGGCTCGCCGCGCGCGCGATCGCGGAGGAAGCGTACGACGTGCTGTTCGCCTCCAAGTACTCATACTGGGAACCCATTCAGGCGGCAATGGAACGCAGCCGAGAGCAGGCGCATGAATGCCTGGTGGCGTTCGAACGGGCGGTTCGGGATTTGGCGGACGATCTCCGGGAAGCGTGCGCGGCCAGTGCGCCGAATGTACGTGCGGAGTTCGGCGCGATCCTGTGGACGCTTGGCTTGATTCCGCAGAGCCTGTCCTATGACTCGCGCCAGCCATCCAGCGGCCTGCCCAGCCGTCGGCTGGCCCGCGAAATCGTGCGTCGTTCAATGCACCGCATGCGGCACGACCGCCTGCTGCAATACGTATGGCTGGAGCTGAAAAACAACGAAGGCATCCCGATCCGCTCGCACCAGGGCCTCTTCGCGATCATTAACAACCAGTTCCCGGACGACCAGTTGTACACGCAACTCGAGATTCTGATCGGCAATCAGCCGGGTCAGTCATACGCGCGTGCGCTCGCCGGCTGGTTCCGGGGAACGCTGGGCGCGGAAGAGAAGGATCGTTACATTCAGTTGGTCAGCGAGATCGCCTCAATGACCTGGCCCGACGATCTGCTGCACACGTTGCCGCGCATGTATTATCTCGCGATGTTCCTCGGGCGGCGGTCGGGATGGCCGCCGGGGTTCTCCGCCGACGACTCGGAGGACTTCCGGCTGATGCGCGGATGGGTGGGAGTGGCTGCGGATCGACGGCGCAGGCTCGCGTTCTTGCCCGAATTGCCGGATCCGCAGACGGTGCTGAACCTCTCTCTGCACGAGATTCTGGAACTGGAACTGACGAAGCGCGGAGACGGAGCGGACTCTCCCGCGGCGCGAGCGTGGGACATGCTGGAGGACTTTCGGGGCAGCGCTCTCGAGTACTGGATGAGCGTGACGCCGCCGGCCTATCCAGATCGCGAGATGAATCTTGTCGGCAAACGCTTCGAGCGGGAGGAAGACCGGCTTTCCTGGTCCGGGGGAATTGACCGAATGCTTTTCGAGGAGGAGCAGCGGATGGCGTGGCTGCGCGGAGCCTATTTCCTGATCCTGTCCGAGTCCCTGCCCGAGCACTTTCAGCGGTACGCGGCCGATAGCTCCAACTTCTACTCCAGGCGCGAAAAGGGACCGGTGCTGGATCCGGAGACCGGGCGTAAGGAATACTTCGAAATCAGGGGACAGCTTCGTGCTCTGTATGAGCGGTTGGCGCCGGAACTGCCGGAATATTCGCGGCAGCGCACGCAGACCCATGCGAGCTGGACGGACGTGGTGGCTGCGGCGAATGCGCACCGGCGCGGAAGCATGGAGAGCCGAAAAGCATCAGATTGATCGGAACGGGTAGGGATTCCCGTCTCGCAAGATCCTGGGTGACCGGCTGGCTGGCTAGGTGCGCTTTGGTCACCGCCGACACCACGCACTGCTCGATCTCGGCGCCGGTCCATCCGGTGATGAACTGCATCAGTTCCCGGAGGTCGATGCCGGCCAGATCCACGCCGCGGCGGCCAGGTGGATTCTGAAGATCTCGACCTGTTCCTCGGGCTGTGGCAGGTCGACGAAGAATACCTCGTCGAGGCGCGCAGCAAATCGACTCGGTTGGCCGTGGCGGCGACGAAGAGCCCGCGGTTCTTCTCCTGCATCCAGGTGAGGACAAAGGCAAAGATACGGCCCTGCTCCCGCCCGACTCGGCTGAGGTGGCTGGCGCGGTTTCCTGAGCGCGACCGGTAAACGCTGGGCGGCCAAGACGCCCATCCGGTCCATCCTCTCGGGACGGTTCCCTGCCATTGCGAGACGTTCTTCGCCAATCAGCGTCGGATAATGTGAATCCAATGAACCTTCCAGCACTGGTACTGCTTCTCTCGCAAGCCGCACTGCCGCAGGAGCACGCAATATACAAAAGCGTCGACCGCGGCCTTACCTGGACCAAAGCCGGCGCCGACTTTCCCGGAAATCCGCGCATCAACAGCTTCGGCGCCAGTAGGGACAGGATCTTCGCAGGTACCGATGCGGGTATCTATTCGTCAGGCGACGAGGGCCGGACGTGGCAGAAAACGACCGTAACCGCCCGCACCATCCGTTTCGCGGCATCAGGGGACACGATCTATGCCGGCACTCGGAGCGCCGGTCTGCTGGCCTCCAAAGACCAGGGGCTTCATTGGACTCCGGTAACCGGCCTGGCATCCAGGAATATCCGTTCGCTTCTTGCCGCCCGCGGCCGATTGTACGCAGGTACGGACGCCGACGGCGTGATGGTTTCACACGATCAGGGAAGGACCTGGAAGGCCAACAATGCCGGACTTCCCCCGCTCAGCCAGATCTTTGCCATGGCAATCGTTGCCGATACGATTTTCGCCGGATTGTACGCCAAAGGCCTTTACGCCTGGAGCGAGAGCGAACGGCGCTGGACCAAGGCGGGCAACGTCAAACCGCTCGTGCTCGCCGCCGCTGGCGGCACGCTCGCCGTGGGTCACAATCCAGGCGGCATCTACTGGAGCGAGAAACCGCAATCCGCGGAGTGG
>JADZAF010000224.1 GCA_020852755.1 Bryobacterales bacterium | reverse complement strand
TGGACTCCCGCGCCGGGCGGGAGCTGGGTCTGCCGAGCCCGAACAGCAGGTGCCGAAACAAGTGCCGGCGGTCGGCAGCCGGGCCCCGCGAATCACAGCGACAGTGAGCGGCAGCACTCGTGCAAGGTGTAGCCGGACCGGAAAGAGTTTGTAGCGGCGGGGCCGGTACGGCACGTTCAGAGCTTGCGCCACCGGCTCGGGAATTTGCGATTATGGCGGTAGATGAGGCGGTAGTTTCAGGTCCTGTTCAATGAAACCGGGCGCGAGCGTCTGCGCGCCCGCCCATATAACGTGAGGTTGCAGATGAGGAGGGAACTAACTGGCGAAGGGTCTGCCGGCAGCAGCGGCGCCGGCCGACGGAATGAGACCCACCACATATTGGAAGACATTCTTGCGTGGCCGCTGACCCAGCGGGTGCTCGGCCGGATCACCCGCTTGGACGGCAGCGGGACCTGTCTGTTGGAGCGCGTGTGCGCGAACTACAACAACCCGGCGTTGCGAGGCCGGGAACGGCTCCGGTGGCGGCCTTGGGAAATCCTGATCGACGCGGCGCTGCGGCGAGCGCGCCTGGACCGGGAGCTCATGACGGAGAAGCTGTTCCACCATGAGCCCACGGTCCGGGCGCTGGCCCTGGCCGCGCGCAGCATCGCCCGGCACGGCTTGAGCGCGCCCCAGCGCTTTGCCGCTCCGCTGATGGTCGTCTGGAACATGACGCAAGCCTGCAACCTGCGCTGCGTCCATTGCTACCAGGATGCGACCGCCCGGCCGGCGCCCGGCGAACTGACACTGGACGAGAAACTGGCGGCGGTGGATCAGATGGGCGCCCTGGGCGTGCCGTTCCTGGCGATCGCCGGAGGCGAGCCGCTGGTGTCCAGGGACCTGTGGCCGGTTCTGGAGCGCGCCCGGCAACACCGCATTCACCTCACCCTGGCGACCAACGGCACCCTGTTGACCGAGCCGGCGGTGGCGCGCCTGGTGGAGGCGGGCGTCAAGTACGTGGAGGTGAGCGTGGACAGCGTGACGCCCGAGGAGCACGACCGCTTTCGCGGGCAGCCGGGCGCCTGGAAGCGGGCCATCCAGGGCATACGGAACTCGGTGGCCGGCGGCATGCGGACCGGTTTCGCCACTTGTTTCACCAGGCGCACGTTTCAGAGCGTGGACCAGGCCGTGGAGTTTGCGATCGCCCTCGGCTGCCGCACCTTCTCGCACTTCAATTTCATTCCCACGGGGCGGGGCAGGGACATGCTGGACGCCGACCTGACGCCCTCCCAGCGGGAGTGGCTGATGCGGAAACTGGTCAGGCATCTGCAGGATGGCAGGATCACGGTCATCTCGACCGCCCCGCAGTTCGGGCGCGCCTGCGTGGCCTACGCGCCTCCGGACGGCATCTTCGCTACCGGTCACGCGGGCACGGGGAGAGGACCCAAGAGCATGGTGCTCTCCCGCTACATCGGAGGCTGCGGGGCCGGCCGCTGCTATTGCGCCATCCAGCCGGACGGCGAGGTTACGCCCTGCGTGTATCTCTCCGGAATCAAGGCCGGCAGTCTAAGGCGCCAGCCGCTTGCGGAGATCTGGGAATGCCCGCTGTTCGGCGTTCTTTCAGACCGCGGCGACCGCGAGGACCACTGCGCCGTGTGCGTGGACAAGGCGTATTGCGGCGGCTGCCGCGCGCGCGCCTTCGCCTACCTGGAAGACATACGGGCCGGCGATCCGGGCTGCATGCACAACGAAGACGTGTGGAATGATCTGACGTCCGGGGACGCGGGCCTGATCGGGATCGGCGGCGGGCAGAAAGCGGGTTAGGACACGGCACGGCGCCGGCGGATCTTCCGACATTTCCGCTCCCGTTTGTTTAAGATCAGTGATAGGTGAGTGCCATGCTACGGGTCCCAGCGGGTGAACCGGCTACGCCGGGCCGGCTGTTGCCATGAGAAACCTGTTTCGCCGCTGGAGCCGGGACGCCGGGGTGGAGGACCGGCCGGTCGAGACGGAGGAGATTGCCATCCGGGTCCAGCGGGAGGCGTCCCAGTCGAAGATCGACGTCAGCGGGCGCGTCACGGTCGATTCCTCGCCGCGCCTGCGTTCCGTGCTGCTCGGGCTGCTCCGGCGCAACCCACCGCCGCTGGTGACCGTCGATCTCTCCGGAGTGTCGTACCTGGACATGTCCGGCATCGCCACCCTCCTGGAAGCACTCAAAGCCGCGCGAGGGCGTTCGGTGAAGCTGCGGGTCACGGGAATGGGAGGCCATCTCCGAATGCTGGCGGAGGTCACCGAACTGGACCAGATTTTCCGCGCGGCGGGATCGGAGGTCGAGTTCCGTTGAGCGTTCTGGAGCAGGTGGGAAGGGAGGCGCTCTCGTGGGCCGAGGACGCCGGCGCGCTGACGCTGCAGTTCTGGGCGGTGCTTCGAAAACTCCCGCGCATCCTGCCCGTGGTGGGCAAGCGGAGGCGCTGGCGGGCGGCGGTGGAGCAGATGTTCGCCATCGGCGCCAGCGCCCTTCCCATGGCCGGCATCATGTCGCTGTGCACCGGGTTCATCCTGGCTCTGCAAAGCGCCTCGGAGCTGCGCCGCTTCGGCGCCTTGCAGTTCGTGGTGGATCTGGTGGCGGTGGGCTTCACCCGGGAACTGGGCCCGCTGATCACGGCCCTGGCGGTGAGCGGCCGTTCCGCTTCGGCCATCTCCGCGGAAATCGGAACCATGGTGGTGACGGAGGAAGTGGACGCTCTGCGGGTCATGGGGCTGGATCCGGTGGAATTTACACTGGCGCCCAAGTACCTGGGCGCCCTGATCACGCTGCCGTGCCTGACAGTGCTGAGCACGCTGTGCGGGATCTTCGCCGGGTACCTGTTTCTGGCCTTCAGCATCGACATGAACCTGCGCATCTACTTCCAGGCGGTGGTGGAAGCCATTGTGCTGCGGGACATCGCTCTGACCCTGATCAAGAGCGTGGTCTTCGCCACCATCATCGTCCAGGTAGGCTGCCTGGAGGGTCTGCGCGTGCGGGGCGGGCCGGAAGCGGTGGGGCGCTCGGCGACCACCGCCGTGGTGAAGTCCACCTTCCTGGTGATCCTGGCCGACCTGGTGGCCACCGCCATTTTCTACATGATGGGATGGAGCACCGCCGGATGACCGAAATCAAAGCGGCCCACAGCGGGGATCCCGCCATCTCGATACGCGGCGTATCGGTCTCCTACGGTTCCCGGAGTGTGCTGAACCAGGTGGACCTGGATGTCCGCCGCGGCGAGATCCTGGTATTGCTGGGAGGCAGCGGCTCGGGAAAGACGACGCTGCTGAAACAGGTGCTGGGGCTGGCCAAACCCGACACCGGGAGCATCCGGATCAACGGCGTAGACATCACGGCGTGCTCGCCGGAAGAGCTGGCCGCCGTTCGCCGCCGGATCGGCGTGGCGTTTCAGGCGGGGGCCCTGTTCAACTCCCTGACCGTCGAGGAAAACGTAGCGCTCCCCTTGAGGGAGCTGACCCGGCTGGCCGATTCCACCATCAGGCTGATCGTCTGGATGAAGCTGAAGGCCGTGGGGCTGGCTGACGCCGGCAAGCTATATCCTCCGGAACTGTCGGGCGGGATGCGGAAACGGGTGGCGGTGGCCAGGGCCATCGCGCTGGATCCCGGGATTCTGATCTTCGACGAGCCATCCGCGGGACTCGATCCGATCGTCTCCGCGGGGCTGGACGAGCTGATCCTCTTCCTGAAGCGCGCGTTCGGCATGACCATCCTGGTGGTCACCCACGAACTGGAGAGCGCCTTCCATATCGCCGACCGGCTGGCCATGCTTCACCAGGGCAGCCTGATCGCGGTCGACACCAAGGAGCAGTTCCTCGGCAACGTCCACCCGCGGATCCGCCAGTTCCTGGACCGCACGCCGGACGATGTTTCCGGAGAAGCCGCGGAGGAGTTCATAGCCGCATTTCTGCAGGGGTCTAAAACATGAGTACAGAGGCAAAGGTCGGGGCGTTCGTGATCGCCGCCCTGGTGGTTCTGGGGGCGGCGGTATATTTCGTGCGCACGACCCAGACGGTTCGGGGGCAGGTGCCCTACAAGACCTACCTGCGATATGCCGGGGGCCTTGCGCCCGGCGCCGCGGTCCTGTTCGGCGGCATCAAGGTGGGCCAGGTCAGCGCGGTCCAGCCCGCATCCCATGACCCGACCCGGATCGAGATCCTGTTCGAGGTCAAGACCGGCACGCCCATCAACCGGAATTCGACGGCACGGGTGGGGTCGGTGAGCGTCATGAGCAGCCCGGCGCTTTCGATCACTACGGGCAGCAACGAGGCCCGCCGCCTGCAACCGGGCGAAGTCGTGCCCTCCGAGGAGGCCGTGAGCCTGGAGGAGATTACCCGGCGGATCGGCACGGTGGCGGATTCGGCCGGCGCCCTGATGGAGCAGCTTCAAAAGGACATTCCGGAGCTGACCGGCGAGGCCCGGACTTTTCTGGCCAACCTCAACGAGATCAGCGGGCCGCGGAACCAGAAGCAGATCGAACGCATCCTGGCGGAGCTGAACACGCTGCTGAACCGGGAGTCGCCCAAGATCGCTCAGATCACGGACCAGCTTTCCGAATTGACCAGGCACGCGGATTCCGTCGTGCAATCGGTGGAGCCGGTGGTCGGCAATGTGGACCGGGCCGTAACCAATGTGAATACCACCCTGGACGCAATCCGCGAACCGCTGGCCAGGGATCTGACCGAACTGGAGCGTACCATACAGGAGGCCCGGACGCTGCTGGTGAGCATTCAGGATGTCGTGCGCACCAACGAGGGGGACATTGCCGGCACGATGCGCAACCTGCGTGTCACGTCGGAGAACGTCCGCGCGCTGAGCGAGTCCCTCAAGCAGCGCCCCTGGACTCTGATTCGCACCACCCAGCCCGCCGACCGGAGGGTTCCGCAATGAGGGCCGGGAGAGGATTCGGGTGTCGGGCGGCGGCATTGGCGGGAGTGCTGCTGCTGGCCGGGTGCGGGAAGGTTCGCTACCCCACCAGTTATGTTCTGAACCTGCCGCCGCCGGCGCCCCGGGCCGCGGCGCCGGGCGGAGCGTTGGATCCGGCCGCGGTCCGCGAGTTCCGGTGCCCGGATTATCTCTGCGAGGGCCGCATCGTCTACCGGCCGAGTCCCGAGGAGGTGGGGTTCTACGAATACCACCGCTGGGCCATGAACCCGCGCCAGGCGATTACCCAAGCGCTTGCGGACAGCCTGCGGGCGCGGGGGCTCTTCAAGCATGTCGCGGTCCTGGAGCGGGATATCGAACCGGCTTACGTGCTCAGCGGCAGCGTGGAGCGGCTGGAGGAGGTGGACCAGGGACGGGATGTGCGGGCCGTGTGCGCTATTTCCGCTCAATTGCTGGAGGTGCGCAGCGGCTCGGTGGTCTGGAGCGGCACGGCGTCGGAGACGGTGCCTGTGGAGGAGAGGAGCGTGCCGGGGGTGGTTCGGAGCCTGTCGGCAGCGGCGCGGACGGCGGTGGATCGCCTGGTGGACTCCATGGAAGCGAAGCTGGCGCCTGGAAAGTGAAGCGGGCGGTCCGGCCCCAACCGGCAGGCCGGGCTGTTACGCACTCTTCAGCCCGGCCGGGCCATCTTCCGGGACCTGGCCCGCGCTTGCCGGCGCCTTCCGGGCAGCGGAGTCGAGCGCTCTGCGAACCACGGCCAGGAGTTCTCCCGGCTCGACCGCCGGCGGCAGCACACGACATTCGAGGCCGGCCGGTTCCGGGACCTCGGTCTCTCCACCCAGGCAGACCACCCGGGTGGCCGGAAATGCCTGCCGCAGTTTCTCCGCCAGTTTCCAGCCGTCGATGCCGGGAAGGCCGGCATCGGTCAGCAGAAGGTCCACGGGCCGGCTGCCGCAGAGGGCCTGCGTCATCGCTTCCAGCGCGTTGGCCGCTTCCCGCACCTCGTAGCCTTCCCCGCGCAGAATCCGCCCGAGGAGGCGCCGTCCGGTCCGGTCTTGCCGCACGATCAGAATGGACTGCCGCATAGGGAGAACTCCTACCTTAAGCCCGAACACAAACGGGAAGCAAGTGGCCGGCTGATCCTCTCAGCAGGTCTGGTTTGAAACAGCAGAGTGAATCCCGAGGCTCAACGGGGCGACTCGCTTCTGGAAATCCGGGGCACCACCCGCTCCTTCCAGTCGCGGCTCGGTATTCAGGGACGCGAGGGAACATCGAACCCACTGGTCGATCCGGCTGTGTTTGATGTTGGCAGCCTGCGGATCCGTCTTGACACCTGTCCGGGGAAATGCTACTCAATCCACATACCGATCTCCCCACTCCGTTGTCAGAGGGGCAACTTAGGAGGGTGCCATGAGATTCGCGAAGTGCCTGCTGGGCGTCAGTCTGTACGTGATCTGGCCCGCGGCGGCGCAAGAGGCCGGATCGATCCGCGGGATCGTCACCGATCCCCAATCCGCGGTGGTTCCCAAAGTCAGGATCACGATTGAGCAGACGGGAACCGCTCTGTCGCGCTCCACGTTGACGGGCCCGGACGGATCTTACAGCTTTGCCAACGTTCCGCCGGGGGCCTACAGCATTACCGCCGAGGCGCCCGGATTCAAGAAATCGGCCGTCGAGAACATCCGCATCGAGGTGGCGCAAAGCGTCGTGCTCGACTTGAGGCTGGAGATCGGCGCGGTCGCCGAGACCGTTCAGGTCACCGCCGCGGCGGCGCAACTGCAGACCTCGGATTCGCAGATCGGCGGGGTGGTGGAAACCCGCGCCATCGAGGACCTGCCGCTCAACGGCCGCAACTTCACCCAGCTGATGGTGCTGATGGCGGGTTCCACCGAGCGGGCCGGCGGCACCGTGGCCGGACATTACGCGGAGCGCGCCGCCGGCACCGCCTTCAGCGTGAACGGGCAGCGCCAGACGGCCAACCAGTTCCTCATCAACGGGTTCATGGCCAAGGAGGTCCAGCACGGCACCAATTCCATCGAGCCCATCATCGACGCCCTGCAGGAGTTCCGCGTGCAAAGCACCAACTACACGGCGGAATTCGGGACAGAGGCGGGCGGCCAGATCAACGCCGTAATGAAGTCCGGCACCAATGCCTTCCACGGCTCGGTCTGGGAGTACCTGCGGAACGACACTCTGGACGCCAACAACTTCTTCAATAACCGCGCGGGACGGGAACGTCCGCCCTTCCGCCGCAACCAGTTCGGTGTCTCCGGCGGCGGCCCCTTCTACCTGCCGAAGTACAATGCCCGCAACAGGACCTTCATCTTCGGCGCCTATGAAGGCACACGCGTGCGCAAAGGCATAACGCAGATCACCACCGTTCCCACACCGGCCATGCGCGCGGGGGACTTCCGCGGGGCAGGCACGGTTCGCGACCCGCTGACCGGCGATCCCTTCCCGAACAACGTCATTCCCGCCGACCGGCAGAGCCGCATCACCCGGACAGTCCTCGAGCGATACGTGCCGGAGCCCAACCGGCCGGGCAGCGTCGACAACTGGATCTCGACCGATCCCCAAAGGATCGATGTGGAGCAGTACAACTGGCGCATCGATCACAAACTCAGCGACTCCGACATGCTGTTCGGGCATTACCTGTTCGAAGACACCGATTTCCGCTATCCGAAGCTGTTCCCGAGCGACGGCGCCTCCCAGAAATTCCGCGGGCAGAACGCGCTGGTCGCCTGGACGCACCTGATGGGCTCCCGGGCGGTGAACGAGTTTCGAGCCGGCTTCAGCCGCTTCATTCAGAACGAGTACCAGGCCCGCGCGGGCGTGGCCAACGTAGTGCGCGAACTGGGCATGAGCGGGCTGTGCGAGATTCCCTCGTGTTGGGGCATTCCTCAAATGGGAGTCACCGGCTTCGCCCAGTTCGGGGAGCACGGCGGCCAGGCGGTCTCCGGTCCGCGCGCCTGGCGCAACGAAGCCTACCAGTGGCAGGACAGCTTCTACTACACCGCCGGCGCGCACTCCCTGAAGTTCGGGGCCACCGTGCGGCGCCACCGCGACAACTTCCCGGAGGCCATCTATCCGCGGGGCTCCTATTCCTTCAACGGGTTCCTGACGGGCCAGCCCTTCGGCGACTACCTGCTCGGCTATCCGCGCAGCGTTCTGGCCAGCATCGATGTCTTCTCTCCGCACTTTCGCTACACCATGGTCGAGCCCTGGATTCAGGACGACTGGCGGGTAACCCCGGAGCTTACTTTGAACTTCGGCCTGCGCTGGGAGTGGGCGGGCCGGCCGGTCTCCAAGGACAATACGATCTCCACGGTGATTTTCGAAGGCTCGAGCGCGCGCCTGATCACCGCCAAGGACCCGCAGGGCTATCCCAGCGCGCTGGCCTATGACGATTTCAATAACCTGGCGCCGCGCTTCGGCTTCGCATACAACCCCAAGTTCCTGGGCGGCAGGACCGTCTTCCGCGGAGCCTACGGCATCTTCTATCAGCGCGAGGCGGCCAACACCTGGGTGGACCTGGCAATCAACGACCCGTTCATCCGGCAGACGACGTTCAGCCTGGAGACCGATCCGGCCAGCCAGTTTTACTGGCGGAATTTCGACTTCTCGCGGCCTACCGCTTTATCGCTTCCCATCCCCCTGCTGGTCTTCTCCGTGGATACGAACTGGCGCGAAGGCATGGTGCACCAGTGGAATTTCAACATCCAGCAGTCGCTGGGTTTCAATACCGTGATCCAGGCGGCGTATGTGGGAAACCGCGGCCTCCGGCTTCCCTGGGCCACGCTTCCCAACCAGCCGGATCCCGGCCCGGGCCCGATCCAGCCGCGCCGCCCCTATCCGAATCTGGGCCAGGTCAACGGCCTCGGCTCGGGCGGCGACTCCAACTACCACAGCCTGCAGTTCAGCGCCGAGAAGCGTTTTTCCCACGGCATGCTGTTCATGGCCGGCTACACCTACGGCAAGTGCATCAGCAACAGCGACTCCACTTTCGTCGGGGAGGGCACTTCCATTCAAAACGGCCGCGACTTCAGCCAGCAGCGCGGGCTGTGCACGCAGCACTTCAGCCAGCGCTTCACGCTCAGCTGGCTCTACGATCTGCCGTTCGGCCGCGGGCGCATGCTCATGACCGGCGCGCCGCGCGTCGTGGACTTCATTCTGGGCGGATGGCAGATCAACGGCATCTACACGGCCCGCAGCGGCTCCCCCTTCACGGTGACCCAGCCCGGCGACGCACCCAACACGGGCGACGGATCGGCGCGCCCCGATCAGGTGGGCGACCCGAACGAGGTGCAGGGCCGGTCCATCGACCGCTGGTTCAACACCGAGGCCTTCGCGCCCGCCGCGCGTTTTCGCTGGGGTACGGCGGGCCGCAACACGGTGACCGGACCCGGGATCAACAACTGGGATTTCTCCGTCTTCAAGAGTTTCGCCATCGACGAGCGGCGCAAGATCCAGTTCCGGTCCGAGTTCTTCAACCTGTTCAACCGGGCGGAATTCGGTTTTCCGGGATCGGCCGTCGGCACGGCCCAGTTCGGGCGCATAAGTGGAACCACGCGCGATCCCCGCGACGTGCAGCTGTCCCTGAAGTTCCTCTGGTAAGTCGAGATAGTCTGAGATACCGCTTTGTGTAATTCGATACCAAGGGGAGTCGCTTTTTCACGCCGTTGAGTGGTATGGTTCCCCGAGTAGGGGATTGCCGGCCGGTTCGAGCAGTTGTCAAACCGGCCCGTGAGCCGGTTCCCCCGCGGCTCGCCCAACAGCCCCGGATTCGCAAGACTGATCCATGAATTGCCGATATTCTCTTACGCCGAAGTCCTATTTTTCTAAGGGGTCCAAGTGATGGAGCAATGGCTCCGCCCTATCAAGGGCGTGCGCCGTGCCTGGGCGCCTCCGCCGCTGTTTGACGAGGCCGCGCCCGGCTTGAGACAGCGCCTGGAGCAGGGCGCCTATATTCTGAGCCTGATCGACCGGCTGCGGAAGGAAAGGGGGTTGCCGCACCTGGGCGAGAACGTGGAGCGAATGGTTCTCGAGCGTGAGTTACTGGACCTGAAGCGCTGAGCACTTACGGGATCCGGATCACCAGATATTGCAACTGGCCCAACCTTTCTATCTGGACGGCCACGGGGTCGCCCGGTCTGGCCGAGGAGAGGCCGGCTTCCAGTTCCGCAAGGCTGCCCGTCCCGGTGTCGTTTACCGCGTAGATTACATCGCCTGGAAAGAAGGAGTCGGGCCCTCCCGCCGCATCGTTCAGCACTCCCGTCACTACCACCCCCGAGAGTTTGCGAAGGGGCGGCAGCAGGGGGGTGATCTTTTCATTCAAGTCGACGGCCAGCACACCCAGCGCGGGCACCGGACGGCCGTCGCGGTTCATCAGGGCGAGCACCTGGTCGGTATCGCGAGGGCGCTCCAGCACAGCCGCCTGGAGTGTGAGCTTTTTGCCGTTCCGAAGCAGTTCCAGGGTGACGGTCTCGCCGGCCCGCTGGTAGATGTTGACCCCGAACTGGCGCGCGTTTTCGAGCGTTTTTCCGTTCAGGGTGAGGAGGATATCCCTGACCTCGATTCCGGCGGCTTCCGCGGAGCTGCCCGGAGCTACATCGCCCACGATGACGCCCCAGTCGCGCTCCAGGCCCAGCGCGCGGGAAAGTTCGGGGGTGATGGTCTGCGCCTGGATTCCGATCTGGCCGCGCCGGACGCGGCCGTGCTTGCGAACCTGCTGGTACACGTTGCGGACGATGTTGCTCGGCGCCGCGAAGCCCACCCCGGCGCTGGCGCCCGATTCCGAGAGCAGAAAGGTGTTGATGCCCACGATGGCGCCCGCCGTGTCCACCAGGGGACCGCCGCTGTTCCCCGGGTTGATCGAGGCGTCGGTCTGGATGTAGATCATGGGATGGTCGGGCCGCAACTGCCGCGCCACCGAACTGACGATCCCGAGGGTCATCGAGTTCTCCAGGCCGAACGGGCTGCCGAAGGCAAGGACAATTTGCCCTTTTCTCAGGTGCTCCGAATCGCCGAACGGCAGCCAGGCAAGCCCCTTCTCCTCAATCCTGAGCACGGCGATATCCGTCTCCCGGTCCAGGCCGACCACCTGCGCGGTGGTCAGTTTGCCGGTTGGCTTGATCACCGATTTCGATTCGGCCAGGCGCGCCGCCGGCAGGGGCACCAGAACCTGCACCTGGCGCGACAGGCCGACCACGTGCGCGTTGGTGATGACGAACCCCTCGGGGTCCACGATGACTCCCGACCCGCTGGAGCGCTGCAGGCGGACCAGCCGGGAACCGCTCTCGCTGTCCGGAGCGAATCCGCTGGCCATGATCTGCACCACCGCGGGACTCACCCGGTCGGCCACCTGCTCCAGCGACTGGCTCAGCTGCGCGGCAGCCGGGACGCGGCTTTGCGCCTGAAGCACGCATACAAGCAATGCGGGTGACAGAAGGCGAATCGTCGTCATGAGGATGGCTCCCAGTTGAATCCAGTATACGGGACTCCCGGAATACCGGTCCCCAGCAGGAAAGGCCGCGCCGCGCGATGGCCAGGCCGGCGGCGCCCGGGCCGCTACAGGATTCCCCGGGCTACCCGCAGGCCGTTCCATCGGAAGCGGCGGTCCGGGCGATCGGCGTGGCGCAGGGCGGGCTGGAGCAGGTCGGCGCCATCGGCGTAGCTGCCGCCCCGGAGGACGCGCAGGCCGGCGTGGGCCGGGTCTTCCCGGCCATCCCGCGGATCGTAGAGAAAGGGCCGGTAGAGGCTGGAACACCACTCCCACACGTTGCCGAGAAGGTCGTGGAAGCCCGCCGCACCGGGGCGGCCGGATCCGGCTGCGCGCGGCGCCAGGTCGGTGAAGTCCGCACGGTCTCCCGGCTTGATCCGGGAGTTCTCCCGGTGCCACGCGCGCTCCTCGGGCGCCGGGCCGCCGGCGCGTGCGGCAAACTCCCACTCGGCCTCGGTGGGCAGCCGGAAGCCGCCGCCCGGAACCATCCGGTTGAGGCGCGCGATGAATTCCCGGCAGTCGTTCCAGGAAACGCTCTCCACAGGCAGTTGCGGGTCCTTGTGAAAACTGGGGTTGGACCCCATGACCTTCTGCCACTGCTCCTGGGTCACTTCGTACTGGCCCAGATAGAACGGTTCCACGCGCACGGTGTGGACCGGCCGGGAGTCCTCCAGGACCGCATCGCCCATGTCGAACGAGCCGCCCGCCACGGCCAGCATGCGCATTCCGAGCGGCTCCACTTCGACCTCGGCGGGCAGTCCGGTGAGCGGGTCGTAGCGCTGGGTGAGGATGCGGAATCCGGGAAGAGCCGGGGCCAGCCGGCGGCGGCAGAACGCGGAACGCGCGGCCGCCCGCGCATCGCCCGGACGAAGCCGGGCGGCGGCGGCGAAGTGCGCCAGCGCCTCGTTCCACCCCTCCCGCGCCGCTTCGGCTTCGCCCGCTTTCATGGACTGCTCGTAGGCGCGCCAGGCGGCCGCCGCCTGATCATCCTTCGCCGGGCCGGTTTGCGGCGGGCGCGTCAGATCCACCAGGGCATGCACGTGGTGGCAGGTCTGGCAGGCATCGCGCCGCCGGGTCTTGGGGCAGCCCGCGGTGTGGCAGTCCAGGCAGAGGCCGGCCACGGCGGCGCCGCGCGGAATTCGTTCCGGCTTGACGTGATTGCGCTCCTCGGCCACGTGCCCTTCGCTGGCGCCGTGGCACGGCACGCATCCCACACCGGCGCTCTTGTGGGCGGAGACGCTCCATTCGACGGTGATGCTGATGTGGCAGCGCGCGCAGGAGCCGGCGTCCGAGGCCTGGCGGGGCGCCGGCGGAGCCTGCAGCAGGAGGGAGAGGATCAGGAGCGATGCGGTGTCCATTGTTCATCCAGCCAGCGATAGTGGGGCGGCAGCCAGCGCCGTTCGCTGAGGGCGGCCACCTGGCGGGCCGATTCCAGCACGGCGGTGGAGACCGGAGCATGGCTTGCCAGCGCCCGGTAATTCTCTTCGAGTTCTTCCGGCAGGAACATTCCCGTCAGCGAGCAGGCGATGGCCGGTTCCGAGAACACGAAGCGCAGCGCGGCCTGGGCCAGGGTCTCCTCCGGCCGCCGCCCGAGGTTTTGAACGAGCCTGGCGACCGCCTCCTGCAACAGCGGCTGCGGCCGCTGCAGGGCCAGACCCGGCGTGTCGCCCTCGGCATGGGCATCGGGGCGCGGCCGCCGCGGGTCGAGCTTGACGATCGATCCCGAAGCCAGGGGTTTCATGGCTACCAGTCCCACGCCCGCCCGGCGCGCGGCGGTGAAGAAGCTGCCATACTGCGCCTGCGCATGAATGAAGTTATAGGGCAGGAAAATGAACTCCAGCCCTTCGAGTTCGGTTAGCGACTTGCGCGCCACCTCGGGGCTGTGCGTAGCGATGCCGATGGCGCGCAGTTTGCCCGCCGCGCGCGCCTTGCGCAGCAGGTCCCAATTCTCCAGCGCGGACGGCGGGATGTCGGTTTCCTCCCGGACCACGTAACGGCCGAGGTCGACATGCCCGAACAGCTTCGCGGCCCGGTCGATGTGCCGCCCGGTGTGGCCCGGAAACTCGTTGAACTTGGTGGCGATCAGGATGCTGTCGCGCCGGCTGCGGGCCAGCTGGGCCAGGGGTTCGTATTGCCCGGCCTCGTCGTAGACGTCCACTACATTGACGCCCAAGTCGAGCGCGCGCGCCGTCTGGCGGGTGCGAACCTGCTGGTAGTCCTCGCGCAGATGAGTGCCCCCGGCTGTCTTGACTCGCTGCTGGTAATCGGTATGGGAGCCGAAGCCGAGCGCCGAGACGAAAAGATCCGTGCGGCCCAGCCGCCGGTACCGCATGCCGCCCCGGTGGAACTCCTGTATGGCCCCCAGGGCGCCGATTTGCAGAAACTCACGCCGCCGCATTCCACACCTCAACTGGCTACTGTACACCGGCGCGACGCCCGGCCGCTTGAAGTCGGCCACGAAACCGCTCCTTGCAGTCGCGGCCCGGCAGGGAGTTCCGCGCAACAACGCGCGATACCGAGCGCGACCGGGGGGCGCCCCACGGGCCGGAGGCCAGGGAACGTTCGGGGCGCCACCTTTCTCCGGCCGCGGCTCAGACCGCACGCGCCGGCCGGTGAAAACCGGGCTAGCGGAAAGCGACGCCGTGCGGGCGAGCCGGCCCGGTTTCGAAAGCGGTGTTGAAATCCAGCTCAAAGCGGCGATCGAGGATCAGATTGTTTCTGGTCACTCGCAGCACGTGCACCTTGTGATCGCCCTCCGCGTGCACCTTTCCGGCGTCGTCTTCGTTGAGGAAGTAGTCGGTGACAACCAGGCGGGTCTCGTCCGGCGTCAGAGCCAGGTAATGCGGTCCCGACTCGGGGCCGAAATCGACGGTGCGGATCAGGCGCGGCCGGACGGGATCGGAGATGTCGAGCATGGCGATCTTTCCGGCCTGGTTCAGCGTGATGAACATCCGCCGGCCATCGCGCGTGATGCGCATCAGCTGCGGCCACCCGCCCGGGGCGATTGCCGAGAAATCGAAGACTTCGTCCACGGTTCCGGCGTGGGTATCCACGAGGTACAACTTGTCATCCGTCATTCCCGCCGTGTAGGCGCGCGCCAGCGGATCGTGCGGGATGAGTTGCACGTCGATCGAGCCCGCCTCCGAAGGAAGCCGGATGGTCCGGACGATGGTCCTCGCGGCGAAGTCCCAGACGCGCACGCTGCCGCGCAGGACCGGGTCGCCGTCCACGGCGTGCAACGTCGTGGAAGGACAGATGAAGTCGCTGGTCACCATCAGGTTCAGTTCCGGGCGGACGGAAATGCCGTGAGGATTGAACCCGTCCGAGGGAGGCTCTGCCGGATGCTCGGCTACGATCCGCAGATCCGGAGACAGTTCCACTACTCGTCCGGGCTCGTGCCCCCCGCTGCCGCCCATCATGGTGACCAGAAAGCCGCCGCCCGGAAGCGCATAGAACTCGTCGGTGATGCTCGATTCCGGGGGGTCGGCCGTCGACAGCAGCACGGGCCGGGCCGGGTTGTCCAGGCCGAAGAAGAAGATCTCCGGCTGTCCCCGGAGGACGCTCAGCAGCCCTCCCGCGGCCAGGATGCGGCGGTTGGAGGAAAGGCCCACGTGATGGGGTTCGTTCCCAACCGCTCCGGGACCGGGCAGCGGAACCGTGCGGAGGACGCCTCCGTAGTTGGGGGACCTGGGATCGAAATCCACCACCGCCAGGAAATCCGGGTGCTTGCGCGCCTGATCGCCGGTCCAGACGTAGAGGTACCGTTCGGTCTGGGGCCTGCCGCGCAAACCGGGCCAGGCGGCGAAGGTAAGCACTGCCGCGCAGGGCAGTAACCAGAGAAAACGCATTCGACTTTGCTCCTTTCGCACCGATTTTCGGCCGCAGCTCCGGGCCGGCCGGAGTGACGGCCCCGGCGTTCACCGGGAAATTCACGGTGACCTGATCCTCCAAACGCCGATTTCTCGCGTTCCGGAGGTTGAAGACTCATCCCGGTTTTCCAACAGGAGGCCAAATATGTCCGCTGTTTTGGAGGGCGCCGGCTCCCGGGCATTGGACGGCGCTGCCGCGGAGCTGGTCCGGGCGGAACTCGAGCGCATACTCGCCAGCCCCGGCTTGAGCCAGTCGGAGTCGCTGGCCCGTCTCCTGCGCCACGTCGTGACGGAGACCCTGGCCGGCCGTGCGGGCCGGATCAAGGAATACACCCTGGGTGTGGAGGTGTTCCAGCGCGGCGCGGGCTTTGATCCCAAAATCGACACGATTGTGCGCAGTCAGGCCCGGCGGCTCCGGGCCAAGCTGGCCGACTATTACGTGCGGGAAGGCGCCGGGAGCGAAATCGTTTTCGAACTCCCCAAAGGGACGTACGTTCCGGTCTTCCGCCGGCGCGATCCTGTCCGGCCGCGGGTGCCTTCCGGGTGGCCTTGGCACGTGCTGGGGGGCGTGCTGGTGCTCACGGTATCGGTGTGGCTGTTCAGCCGCCTGTGGTCTCCGGACGCGGCGGGCGCCGAACGCTCCGGCAAGCATCCGTTCTCCGGAATCGCCGGCCCGGCGCGGCTCCCTTTGCTTGCCCCCGGCGAGCGGAGGCCGGAGGCCTACCGCCTGTATCTGAAAGCGCGGATGGCGCCGGGAACCGCCCGGTCGATGGCCTGGCTCGACGAAGCTCTGCGAGCCGATCCGGAACTTGCCCCCGCCTGGCTGGCGCGCGCGGAGTCGATGGTCTCTCGCGCCTACAGCGCGGAGGAGGCGCCGGCTCGAATCCATCCCCTGGCGCGGGAAGCCGCCTTGCGCGCAGTGAGTCTGGGCCACCACGCCCCGGCGGTGTACCGCATTCTGGGCGAAATAGCGGGCACGCTCGATTGGGATTGGGAGGAGTCGGACAGAATGCTGCGGCGGGCGCTCGAGTTGGATCGGGAGAACAGTTGGAGCCGGCTCGCCTACGCGCAGCTGCTGGTACGGCGGGGAGCGGCGGCGGACGCGCTGGAGCAGTTGCGGCGCCTGGGCGCCGCGGACGGCTCCGCTCCCGCCATGGCGTGCGCGCTCGCCTCGGTGTACTTTCTCGCGCGGCAGTACGATCACGTGATCGAAATCTGCCAGGTCGTGTCCGATTCGGTTCCCGGCGGCACGGATTGCCACTACTGGATGGGACGGGCGCTGCTGGCGACAGGCCGGCCGGCGGAAGCTCTGGTGTTTCTGGAGAAGCGCCGCCCTGGGAGCGGGCAGGGCTTTGGATCGCTGGTGTCGGCGTATCTGGCGGCAGGGCGGGGCAGGGCGGCGCTCCGCATCCGGGCGGAGGCGGAAGACCGGGCTGCCCGCGCCTACGTCTCGCCCGTGAGTCTCGCCCAGGCGTACTTTGCATTCGGCGACCTTGAGGCAGGGTTTCGGGAACTGGAGCGCGGAATCGAAGTCCGGGACCACTCCCTGGCAACGCTGAAGGTGGAGCCCGCCTACGACGGCATCCGCGGCGATCCGCGTTTCCAGCGCATTCTGCGCAGATTGCGGCTATGAAGGCGCCGGCCCGGGGGAGAACCGGATCAATACAGCCTCGTCCGGTACTGTTCCTCGATCAGCCGGTCGTTCTCGGCGGCATCCCCGCCTTCGATCTGATCCGCCAGAATCTTTCCAAGCGACGGGAAGGCGCTCCGCTCGATGCGGCGATCCGGGTTCCAGAGATCCGCGCGGATCAGCGGTTTTCCGCAGTGAAAGAAGACCTCTTCGATGGAAAGCAGAATGGCCGCCACGGGCATTTTGCCCGCGACCGCGAGCGGGGCGAGCACGGAAGGGTCCACCGTGATGCGGGCCGTACCGTTCACCCGCAGCGTCTCGTGGATACCGGGGACCAGAAACAGCAGGCCGGTCTGGGGGTTGGCGGCGATGTTCAGGATTGTATCGGCGCGCCGGTTGCCGATCCGGTCGGGGATCAGAAGGGTCGTATCGTCCGGCGCCGCGACGAACCCGGGCGCGTCGCCGCGCGGCGAGGCGTCCCCCCGTCCGTCGGCCCCAACCGTGGCGACGATCACCAGGGGTGAAAGCGCGATGAAGGCGCGGCAGTGGCGGTCCAACCGGGTCATCTGCTTGGCCTTGGCCATATGGCTCGGTTCGCCGTAATGCGCCCGGACCGCGGCGGCATCCTTCAGCTCTGTCACTGGCGGACCTCCCTTGGTACTGTCCTTGAGTTCTTCGCCATTCCGCCTTTTCGGGCACGCACGGCGGGCGTCAACGAAGCGGTTTTCGAAGAGATGGATCTGGCGGAGGAAGAGGGATTCGAACCCCCGGTGGCCTTTCGACCACTGCGGTTTTCAAGACCGCCGCCTTCGACCGCTCGGCCATTCCTCCACTCTCATAGTATCGGATTCGGCGCGGATCAAAAAGAAGGGGACGCGCCAGGACGCGTCCCCCGCAAGCCGTGTTACAGAGATTGGCTAGAAGTACAGCTTAAGGGCCAGCATGATGCGGCGAGGGTTGCCGCGCTGGCCGGTGATCATACCGAAATCGCGGGCCACGATGTTGCGGCCCGGGCTGCCTGGGTTCATCTGGTTGAACAGGTTCTCCGCTTCCATGCGGAACTGCACGTAGCGCTGCTCGCCCGCGAAGGGGAAGTTCTTGAGCACGGAGAAGTCCCATTGGGAGAATCCCGGATCGCGCAGATCGGTAAAGGCGCTGGGCACATCGCCGATCTCGACGTTGTTCGAAAGGGTGAGCGGCAGCCGCATCGAGTCGCGGATCACGTACGGACTGTAGCCCGCCGATCCCTCCAGGGCCGTGTGCCCGTCCACGCCCCCGTCATAGCCGACCCGCGGCACCACGAAGACCGGCCGGGAAGTGCGGCTGTGGCCGATGTTGTACCACTGGCTGCCGAGACCGCCCACGCCGCCGCTGCCGATGTAGGCGTAAGTGGGCGTACCGGCGCGGAAGGTGGTGGTGCCGGCCACACGCCACCCGCCGAAGATCTTGTCCACCACGGCGGGGGCGTTGGTCATGAATGACTTGCCCCGGCCGAAAGGCAGATCCCAGCTATAGTTGAACAGCAGCTTGTGCCGGATGTCGTCCACGCTCAGGCCGTAGATGTCGCCCAGGCCCAGGCCGGCCTGCGGGAAGGCCTGGCCGCCCTGGCCCTGCATGCGCTGTCCTTCGATGGCGCCCACATCCTGGAGCTGTTTTCCGAAGGTGTAATTGGCCAGGAAGGTGAAGCCGCGCCCGAAGCGATGCTCGGCCTGAATGTAGGCCGAATGGTAGTTTGAAGTGCCCAGCGGATCGCCGAAGGTCCAGATCTCGTTCCACAGCGGGTTCAGGGTGTACATGCGGCCGAAGGGCAGGGTTTTGCCCGCGTTGCCGCCCGAGGGAATGCGCCCGTAGTACGGGTTGTCGACCGGAGCGAAGAGTTTCTCGCCGTAGGGGCCGAGGATGTGGTAAGCGTTCGGCAGAATATGCTCGCCCATGCCATGCCAGAAGGGCAGGTCGCGGCCCAAATTGCCGTTGTACGCCAGTTCGAATACCCAGCTGTCCGGGCCGCTGCCCACTTCCCGCTGGATACCCAACTGGAGAACGTGTTCGTAGCCGGGGCTCATGTTCTCGGCGCCGGAGATGAACCACTGGCCCATGATCTTCTGGTTGAGCTCCGCGACGCTGCGCGTGGGCGGCACATAGCCCTGGCCGCCCGGCATGGGCGTCTTGAAGCTCAAGGGGAAGGTCAGGCCGCCGTCGGGCGAACCACCCTGGGTCAGGCGGGCCAGTCCTCCGTAGCCCACGTTCCAGACCGCGCCGTTCATGAAACTGTTGCCCGTCATGGTCATCCAGTTGATGCCATAGCCGATGCGGGCCACCGTCTTGGAGTCGATCTGATACGCTGCGCCCACCCGCGGACCGAAGTGATAGGGGTAGGTCTCCTGGAAGATGCGCTCCGGGTATTCCGGCGTCCCGGTGATGGCCGCCCGGCCGTAGATGCCGTTGGTCAGCCACTGCGGGGCGGCGGCTCCGGAGACCGCGGCCTGCTGCTGCACTTTGTCCCAGTTCCAGCCGGCGTTGGGCTGCCAGTCCCACTTGTAGTTGCGGTCCCAGAAGATCTGCCGGTCGAAGCGCTCGGTTCGCGGCGGTTCGAAGTCCCAGCGGATGCCGGCATTGAGGGTCCACTTGGAAGTCAGCTTGATGTCGTCCTGGAAGTAGGCGCCGTGATAGGTCTGCAGGGAAGCAGGTCCGGCCAGTTCCGTGCCGGAACCCCAGGTGACCGCGCCGAGCAGCCAGCCTGCGAAACCGGAGCCGGTGGGGACCGGCTGGTCGAAGTACTGGGAGGTGACGCTGCGCTGCGAAGCCAGGCCGAATTCGCCGCCGCTGACGTAGTTGGAGTAGTACCGGCGGTGTTCGTAGCCGAACTTCAGGGTGTGCTTACCCCAGAGTTTCTGGACCGCCAGCGAGGCATTGTAGCTGGTCTCCCACTGGTCGTTGCTGTTGCCGCCGCCGATGTTGGTGAGGGTGTCACCGGTCTGCAGCGTGGGTACCCTGCCCTTGGTGGTGCCGAGAAGCAGCACGACCTCGGGCTGCAGGCCCCAGTCGGACGCGTCGGCGTCGACCAGATTGCCGCTGGACCAGGTGCGCCGCACCACGCCGCCGCGCGCTGTCACCAGCGTGGTCGGAGACATCGTCCAGGTGTGGTCCAGGGTGATCGTGTGGGCCGTGCCGAAAGAGGTTCCCACCGCCTGCAGGGGGGACAGCCAGCGGGTGGAAGCCGACTTGTCATCGCGCCGGACCAGCGAAAAATGGGTGGTATGGTTGGTGCTCCAGTTCTGGTCCAGACGGCCGGTGTAGCGGTCGTTTTCCGAGGGATTGGTGGAGGCGCCGATGAAGTTGTTGTCGTGGCTGGAATTGGCTTTCGGGGCGGTGTTCGGCTGCGGATAATAGCCCAGGTAGATTTTCGAGATCGGGTCGATCCGCGATTCCGGAACCTTGTTGCCCGCGAAGGGCAGCCGCACCACCCGGTTGTTCACCGATTGGGCGGTGAGCGGGTCGAAGATCTGGACGGGGTAGCCGGAGTCGATCAGGCTCTGCGAGAAATCGCCGCTCCGTTCCAGTGATGTGGGCACGCTGGCGAAACGGGCGTTGCTGCCGGAACGGTACCGGGCGCCTTCGTAATTGAAGAAGAAGAAGGTCCGGTCGGTGCCGTTGTACAGTTTCGGCAGGCGAACCGGTCCGCCGATGGTGGCGCCGAAGACGTTCTCGTGGAATACGCCCTTGGCCCGCCCGTAGCGGTTCGAATTCCAGTCGTTGGCGTTGAGCTTGTCGTTCTTGAAATACTCGTAGGCCGAGCCGTGGAATTCGTTGGTGCCCGAGCGGGTGACCAGCACGACGGCTCCTCCGGAGAGGCGGCCATACTCCGCTGAGAGGCCGTTGGTGAGCACTTTGAACTCGCCCACCGCTTCCATGGAAGGAACCGAATTGGGAACGTCGTGCCGGTATCCCGTGGTCACCGGCTGCCCGTCGATGTAGTACTCCATCTGCGCCGTGCGCCCGCCGTTGATGCGCAGGTCGTTGTCGTGACTGCCCACGTCCGAGGTTCCGTTGACGTTGGGTGTCAGGGTTGCGAACGCCAGGGCGTTGCGGTTGTACTGGGGCAACTCCTGGATGCGCCGGTTGTCGATCACCAGGCCGGTCTGCACGTCCTCGGTCCGCAGCAGCGGAACCTCGGCCGTCACCGTGACCCGTTCGGTCTGGGCCCCCACCTCCATGGTGAGGTCCAAAGTCACGCGATCGCCCACTCGCAGCGGGAAGGGGCCCTGTTCCAGGTTCTTGAAGCCCTGGAAAATGGCTGACAGAGTGTAGGTCCCGGGGATCAGGTTGGGGATGGTGTATATGCCTTCGGCGTTCGACTCGCTGGTGCGAATCACGTTGGTGTCCGTGTTCTTCACCGATACGGTCGCGCCGGGGATTACCGCTCCGGTTGTGTCTTTGATCCGGCCGCTGACCGAGGCGTTGCTGGTCTGGGCCGCAAGAGGAGCGGCGAACAGAGCGCACACGAATAGCGTGAGCGCGCGAAATCGCGTCATTAAGATCCTAACCTCCTAAAATAGTTTAGCAACGGGCCGTTCCCTCCGGCAACTCTGACCCGGCAGTATGGTAGACTGACTGGCTGGTCATTGCATGCCCGTCCTCAAGAAGACCAAGCAGGAACTGGTCTCCGAATTCCGCTGCCGCGAAATCCTGGAGGCGGCCTGCAAGGTCTTCGCCCGCAAAGGATTCAGCGGCGCCACCGTGGACGAGATCGCCGAGGCCGCCGGGCTGGCCAAAGGCACCGTTTACCTGTACTTCCGCTCCAAGCGCGAGATTTACCTGGCCGCCCTCAAGCGCGGCTTCACCGGCCTGATCGACGAGACCCGGCGGAACATGGAGGCTGCACCCACCACCGCCGCCAAGCTGAAGGCCTTCATCACCACCAGGCTGCGCTACGCCGAGGAGAACCGGGATTTCGTGGCCATCTATCACGCCGAGTTCAGCAACGTCGGCATGGCCTATCTCGGCAAGGAGTTCAGGCACCTCTACCTGCAGCAGGCGCGCGCGCTGGAAGCGGTGCTGCGGGAAGGGTGCGAGCAGGGATGCATCCGGCGCTCTCTGCCCGCCGGCGCCCTGGGACTGGTAGTGTACGAGATGACCCGCGGTCTCATCATGCAGCGCCTCCTGGGGTGGTCGCGGGCGACTTCCGATGAGGACACCGAGTTTCTGTTCGACCTGCTCTGGAAAGGGGTTTCCGCCGACGGTGGATAACAGGATGTTGAAGCCTATGAGATTCCGGGCGGCAGCCAGTCTTTGCGTGTTTCCGCTGGCCGCTGTGCTGCTGGGCGGATGCACCGCCTCGGGCCAGAAGGGCCGGTCCGCGCAACCTCCGGCGATCCCGGTAATGGTGGTGGATGTGCAGCCCGCCGACGTTCCGATCTTCGCGGATTTCGCTGCCCAGACTTACGCCCGGGACATGGTGGAGGTGCGCGGCCGGGTGGAAGGCTACATCGAGCGCTGGCTGTTCCGGCCGGGCTCCCAGGTGCGGGCCGGACAGGTGCTTTACGTCCTGGACCTGCGCCCCTATGAAGCCGCCGTCCAGCAGGCGCGCGGCAACCTGCGGGAGAGCGAGGCGGATCTGGAATTCGCCCGCCGCCAGGTTTCCCTGCTGCAGGCCGAAGCCAACCTGGCGTCCGCGCAGGCTAACCTGATCAAGGCTCGCCAGGACTACGAGCGGCTGGCGCCCCTGGTTCAGGCCGACGCCGCGTCCAAGCAGGACCTGGACGCCGCGGTTGCGGCGCTTAAAGCCGCTGAGGCAGCGGTGAAAGCCAACCAGGCCAACGTGGACCAGACCCGTCTCTCGACCCGCACCCAGATCGATGCCATGCAGGGCAAAGTGGAATCGCTGCGGGCGGCCCTGCGCAACGCCGAATTGAACCTGCAATACGGAACCATCTGCGCGCCCATCAGCGGCCGCATCGGCGATTCCCTCCTTCCGGTGGGCGGCCTGGTGACTCCGAATGCACAGCGCCCCCTGACCACCATCGTGCCCATGGACCCTATCTGGGTGCGGTTCCAGGCGACCGAAGCCGAGTATCTCTCCTGGACGGCCCGCGGGCAGAAGATCGTGGGGGGCTCGCTCCCGGTCACACTGATCCTGGCCGACAACTCGGACTTCCCCTGGAAAGGCCGCATCGAGAACACGCTCAACCAGGTCGACTCCAAGACCGGGACGCTGGAACTCCAGGCGCGTTTCCCGAACCCGAAAGGAACCGTGCTGCCGGGCCAGTTCGGCCGCGTGCGAGTCCAGGTGAATCAACGCCGGGGCGCGCTGGTGATCCCGCAGAAGGCTGTGCAGCAACTGCAGAACATCCAGTCGGTCTACACGGTCGGGCCGGGCAACAGGATCGAGTCGCGCGCGGTGGTCACCGGCGACCGGGTGGGGGAGCTCTGGATCGTCGAACAGGGCCTGAAACCCGGCGACCGTGTGGTGGTGGAGGGGCAGTTGAAGGTGCGGCCGGGTTCCGTCGTGCAACCGTCGCTCTACCGCGGGGAAACGGCGGCCGCCAAAGCCGCGGCGGGCAAGTGATCCATGGCCCGCTTCTTCATTCAGCATCCCGTCTTCGCGATGGTGATCGCCATCGTGATCGTCATTCTGGGCGCGGTGGCCATCCCCACCCTGCCCATGGCCACCTATCCCGAAGTGGTTCCGCCGGTGGTGCAGGTCACGGCCACCTACCTGGGGGGCAATGCCCAGGATCTGGAGAAGACCGTGGCGCAGCCGATCGAAGAGCAGTTGATCGGCCTGGACGGCATGCTCTACTTCCTTTCGAGCAGCGCCAACGACGGGACGCTCAACATTCAGATCACGTTCCGGCTGGGCACCGATCCGGACATCGCCACCGTGCAGACCCAGAACCGGGTCAATATCGCCATGCCCCGGCTTCCGGCCGAGGTGCAGCGCCAGGGCGTGATCGTGAAGAAGGTTTCGCCGGCCTTCCTCACCAGTATCAGCCTGATTTCACCCGACAAGCGCTACGACCGCCTGTTCCTGACCAATTACGCCCAGATCAACCTTCTCAATCAGCTCGGCAGCATCGATGGGGTGGGTGAATGCCGGCTGGGATCCAACCTGATCTATTCGATGCGGGTGTGGGTCGATCCGGACAGGATGGCCAAGCTGGGCATCACCGCCACCGATGTCAGCAACGCCATCCAGGCACAAAACCGGCAGAACCCGGCCGGCAGCATCGGGCAGCCGCCCACGCCCCGGGGGACCGATTTCCAGTACTCGGTGAGCGCGCCCGGACGGCTCGTTGATCCCGCCCAGTTTGAGGACATCGTGCTTCGTGCACAGCCCGACGCTTCGCTGCTGCGCATCCGCGACATCGGGAGGGTGGAGTTGGGCGCGCGCACCTACATGGGCTTCAGCCGGGTCAACGGGCAGGATGCCGGGAACCTCATTGTCTACCTCTCTCCCGGCGCCAATGCGGTGGCCACCGCCGAGCGGGTCCGCGCTTACATGGAGGAGGCGAAGAAAAGCTTTCCCGCCGGGATCGACTACCTGATGCCCTACGATTCGACGGTGTTCGTGCGCTCCGCCATCGAGGAGGTGCTGATCACCCTGTTTGAAGCCGTCGGCCTGGTCATCCTGGTGGTGTTCCTCTTCCTGCAGAACTGGCGGGCCACCCTGATCCCGCTGCTCACCGTTCCGGTCTCGATCGTGGGCACCTTCGCCCTGTTTCCCCTGCTGGGCTTTTCCATCAACATCACCAGCATGTTCGGCCTGGTGCTGGCCATAGGAATCGTGGTGGACGACGCCATCGTGGTAGTGGAGGCCGTCCAGAGGAACATCGACGAAGGGATGGGCGCGCGCGAAGCCACCATGCGGGCCATGGACGAAGTGTCCGCGCCGGTGGTGGCGATCGCCTGCATCCTGGCGGCGGTGTTCATCCCGGTGGCCTTCCTGGGCGGCATCAGCGGCCAGATCTACAAGCAGTTCGCCCTGACGATCGCCGCCTCCGTGCTGCTTTCCGCCTTCAACGCGCTCTCTCTCAGCCCGGCGCTCAGCGCCATCCTCCTGCGGCCGAGGATGAAGGGGCGCGGCTGGCTGGGGGGCTTCTTCCGCGGCTTTAACCGCGGCTTCGAGTTCACCCGGACGCACTACCTCTCCGGGGTGAGCGTGTTGATCCGGAAGTCGGCCCTGGCCCTGGCCGGACTGGCGTGTTTCTGGCTGCTGGGCGGCGTTCTGTTCCGTCACCTTCCCACCGGATTCCTTCCCGAAGAAGACCAGGGGTCGATCTTCGTGTCCATCCGGTTGCCGGACGGCGCCTCGGTGGCGCGCGCCGACGCGGCCACCCGAAAGATCGAGCAGGTGGTGGCGGCCGTTCCCGGCGTGGAAGCGATTTCCACTCTGGGGGGCATCGACACGGCCACCCGCACCAGCAGTTCGAACGTGGCCAGCCTGATCGTCCGGCTGCGGCCCTGGAGTCAGCGGACGGCGCCGGATCTTCAGTTCCAGGCCATCCGCTCCCGCCTGCAGGCCGAACTCGCCAAGGTCCCGGAAGCCTCCACCTTTGCTTACGGCCAGCCGCCCATCCTGGGCATCAGCAGCACAGGCGGCTTCCAGTTCATGCTGGAAGACCGGGCCGGCGCCTCGCTCGAAGAGCTTGCCCAGGCGGCTGACGTGCTCATGCAGGCGGCCCAGCGGCGCCCGGAACTCGGCAACATCATCAGCACCTTCCGCGCCAGCTCCCCGGCTTACCGCGTGAACGTAGACCTGGACAAGCTCCAGACACTCGGCATTCCCGTCACCGACGCCTACAACACCCTGCAGACTTTCCTGGGCGGTCTCTACGTGAACGACTTCAACGCTTTCGGCCGCACCTGGCAGGTCCTGGTGCAGGCCCAGCCGGAGTTCCGCAACGATCCCGCGGCTCTGAGCCGTTTCTATGTGCGCAACAGCGGGGGGGACATGGTGCCGCTCGCCACGCTGGCCGGCATTCAGGCCACCGCCGGTCCGGAAGTCGTCTACCGCTACAACCGCTTCAGCGCCGTCCAGCTGCTGGGCGGTCCGGCGGCCGGCTACAGCACCGGGGAAGCCATTCGGGCGATGGAAGAGCTGGCCTCAACCGCGCTCCCTTCCGGGTACGGCTATGAGTGGACCGGAACCACCTTCCAGGAGAAGCTGGCCCAGGGCAACGAAGCGCTGATCTTCGGATTCGCCGCCGTGCTGGTCTTTCTGTTCCTGGCGGCCTTGTACGAAAGCTGGTCGATTCCTTTCGCCGTCATCCTGGCGCTCCCGCTGGGCTTATTCGGCGCGCTGTTCGCCGTCTGGCTGCGGTCCTATCCGTACGACATTTACACGCAGATCGGGATCGTGACGCTGATCGGGCTGGCGGCCAAGAACGCGATCCTGATCGTGGAGTTCGCCCGCGCGCGTCACGAGACCGGCCTGTCCATCCGCGATGCGGCCATGGAAGCCGCGCGGCTGCGGCTGCGCCCCATCCTGATGACCTCTTTCGCTTTCATTCTGGGCGTGACGCCGCTGCTGCTGGCGCAGGGCGCCGGCGGCGCTTCGCGGCGCTCGCTCGGCACGGCGGTTTTCGGAGGCATGAATGCCGCCACCCTGCTGGCCATCTTCATCGTGCCGGTGCTCTACGCGGTGGTGCAGCGGGCCGCGGAGCGGATGCGGAGAACGGCGCCCGGCATACAGCCGGCCGCGGAGCAGGCCGAATGAGAAACGCACACCGTCTCCCTCTTCTGCTGCCGCTGCTGCTGGCGGGGTGCGCCGTAGGTCCCGACTACAAGCGGCCGCCGGTCAACGTGCCCCAGCAGCACCGGGGCTCGACGGCCGGCGCCTCGGCGGCATCGCTGGCGGACACCCGCTGGCCGGATCTGTTCGAGGACGAGAAGCTCAAGGAACTGGTCGGCACGGCCCTGAAGCAGAATCTGGACCTGGGGATCGCCGCCGAGCGGGTGCAGGAGGCCCGGGCGCGCTTCCGGATTGTGCGCTCCGAACAGCTTCCCTTCGTCGGGGCGGAAGCCGAATTCGCGGCCAACCGGCCATCCTCGATAGGCTCTTCGCGCATCGTCCGGGCGGGAACACCCCTGGATGTCAGCTATACACAGGTGGGCGGCGCATTGTCGTGGGAGCTGGACCTATGGGGACGGCTGCGGCGGCTCAACGAATCGGCCCGCGCCCAGTACCTGGCTACCGAGGAAGGGCACCGCGGGGTGATCGTGTCGCTGATCGCGGAGGTGACGTCCAGCTACTTCACCCTGCGGGAGCGCGACCTGGAACTCGAGATCGCCCGCGCCACTCACAAGGTGGCGGAAGACAGCCTGAGGCTGGTCCGCCTGCGCCACCAGCGCGGCGCGGCCACCGGGCTGGACGTCCGCCAGGCCGAACAGCTGGTCTATACCGCCACTGCCCAGATCGCCAGCGCCGAGCGCGACATCGGACAGGCCGAAAACGCCCTCAGCCTGCTGCTCGGCAAGGAGCCCGGCGACATCGCCAGGGGTAAGGCGCTGGATGACTTCGGACTGCCGGCCGCCATCCCGGCCGGGCTTCCCTCCGCACTGTTGGAACGCCGTCCGGACATACGCCAGGCCGAGCAGATCCTGGTTGCCTCTAATGCCGAGATCGGCGTCGCCCGGGCCTACTACTTCCCGCAGATCTCCCTGACCGGCTTTCTGGGCGGGCAGAGCCGGGCTCTGTCCGATCTCTTCACGGGTCCGGCGCGGCTCTGGAACATTTCACCCGGCGCGGTGCTCCCGATCTTCGACGCCGGCCGCGTGCGTGCCGGTGTGCGCCTGTCGGAAGCCCAGCAGCGCGAGATGGTGCTTCAATACCGCAGGACCATCTACAACGCCTTCCGCGAAGTCTCCGACGCGCTGATCCGTTACGATCGCACGCGTGAACAGCGTACTCAGCAGGACCTGCTGGTGCGCGCCCTGAGGGACACCTCTCGCCTGTCGAAACTGCGCTACGAGGGAGGGTTGGACAGCTATCTCCAGGTGCTGGATGCGGAACGGAACCTGTTTCGCGGGCAACTGGCACTGGCCCAGTTGCGCCTGCAGGAATTGCTTTCGTTCGTCGAATTGTACCGGGCTCTGGGCGGCGGCTGGCAGTAGCGGGGGCAGCGGCCAGGCACTTCAGATGCGCTCGAGAACGGAAACCAGGTAGCGGTTGGCCGCGGCCAGCCGTTCATCGGCGACTTCCGGCGCCAGTTTTCCGCCATCCCGCCCGTCCACCCGCTCCACCGCCATGGGCCCGTTGAAGCCGGCCGCAAACAGCGTGCGGAACATCATGTCGTGATCCACCTGCCCCTGGCCGGGCACCGGAAAGTTGGCCTCGCCGCGCGGGCCCAGGTGGTCCTTGATGCACACCGCCTTCACCTGGGAGGCCAGGGCAGGCAAGTCGGGGTCGGGATAGATCCCTTCGTAGAACGAGACGTTGCCCGCATCCCAGCAGATCTTCAGGCGCTCGGAAACGATCCGCCTGACCACCTCCATACAGGCCTTAGCGGTGGCGGTGATGCCGGTATGCGGCTTCAGCGCGATGGTGACCCCGATGGTCTCGGCATGACGCACGGCCTTTTCCAGTCCCCGGTAGAACCGGGTGACTTCCTGCTCCCATACGGCGGCCGTTTTGGGCAGGTTCGGAAACTTCTGGTAGTACCAGGGCCCGCCGCCCACCATGATAGGAATGTTGAAATCGGCGCACAGGTCCAACTGGGCCAGGTAACCCGCCAGTCCTTTCTCGTTCTGCGGATCGCCGGCGAAGCCGCCCAGGCTGAGGAACGGCTCCACGCCCAGGTCTTTGATGCGCCGCAGCATGCCGGCGCGGGCGCCGGCGGGCACTTCGGGCGAGAAGATCGCTTCCCCGGCGTGGCTGCGGGCCGGGGCGATGTGGCGGTAGCCGGCTTTGCGAATGCGTGAGACCGCCTCTTCCAGTCGCAAGCCGCTGTACATCGAGGCCATGCAGCCGAGGCGGAAAGACCGGGCGGCGTTCCCACGCGGTACGGCGGAAAAGGAAGCGGCGCCGGCGGCCAGCAGGCGGCGGCGCGTGAGGTGCAAGCTGCTCTCGAACAACATTGGGTTTGCGCCCCTATATCTACCACATCCCGAGTGAACGGGTGAGCCCGGCTAGTACCGCCGGCGGCAGTCGGAAGAGTTTGTAACTGTTTTCGGTCCGAAGCGGGGTATATAATTTGCCCGGCAGGCTAACCCTGGCCCACCCGAGTGCAGGAGTTGAAATGAAGTTACAAGAAGTATCCCGCCCGCTTTTATTCCTGCTGATCGTTCTCACTGCAGCTCCGGCCGGAAATGACTTAGTTCCGGCTGCCGCAAGAGACAGATCCTACGACCAGCAGGACGCCGGCAGCGTCCTTCAGATGGCCAATGAAGGCACGCAGTACACCTACGAAAGACGCGAGGCAGCCAGTCTTGACAAGAGCTTGAGCACCAGCTTCGAGCGGGAAGCGGATGCCGTTCCGCCCCAGGCGACGACGGTTCTGCAATCCGGTGTCCCCGCGCCGTTCATCATCGGCCCAGTAGCCCAGGCCACGCTGATGAGCCAGACGGGCGCTTTTCAGATCACTGTCCCCAACGGCGCCACCAAGCTGGACATCCAGTTGGTGACCTCGACACCCAACGTGGATGTCGACCTGTACGCGCGGGCCAACATGCCCCCTGATCTCGCCGGAGGCCAGGTGGTCTGCGACGTCAAGTCGGACACCTATGACACCGGCAATGAGTTAGTCAGCATTACCACCACAACATCCCCGCGGCTCCAACCTGGGGTCTACTACATTACCCTGGGATTGTACACGCCCGGGTTTACGGCTTCCGGAACGGTCACCGCCACCATCACCGGCGGGGGCACGGCCCCACCGCCTCCGCCGCCCTCTGGCGGCACGGTGACACTGACCTCCGGCGTTCCGGCCAGCTTCAACTTCCAGCCGGTTTCCACTCCGACCTTGATGTCCCAGACCGGGGCCTTCCAGGTGACCGTGCCGCACGGTTCCTCCCGCCTGGAAGTGCGCGTCGTGACGTCCACCCCGGCCGCCGACGTAGACCTTTTCGTCCGTTTCGGGCGTGCGCCCGAGCTGTCCGCCCCGGAGGTGGTTGCCGACTTCCAGTCCGCCCAGAGCGGTACCGGCAACGAGACGGTCACGATTACCACCGGTTCATCTCCTCCCTTGCAGGCCGGAACCTACTACATCACCCTGGGGCTGTTCAGCACCGGGATGGCCGCCTCCGGAACGGTCACGGCCACGATCACCGGGGGGACTACTCCACCCCCGCCTTCGAGCGACGCGGTTCCGCTCACCCTCGGGGTCCCAGCCAGCTTCTCGCTGGCCGCCGCCAGCACGCCTACCCTGATGAGTGCCACCGGCGCTTACAAGGTGACGGTGCCCTCAGGCGCGGTCCGGCTGGTGATCCAGTTGGTGACTACCACGCCCGGAGCGGATGTCGATCTGTACGTGCGGTTCGGGGCAAAACCGGAGGTTTCCGGCGGGCGGGTGGTCTGCGATCACAAGTCCGAACAGAACGGAACCGGCGACGAGACGGTCACAATCACGCCCGCTTCCGTGCCTGCTTTGCAGGCTGGCCTCTACTACATCACGCTCGGCCTGTACAGCACAGGAGTGGCGGCGCAGGGGACGCTGAAGGCCTCCTTGGACAGCGGGGAAAGCACCTTGCAGTTCTTCAATGGCGCGGGATTCCAGAAGGATTGGATCTCGCCGGGTTCGATCGCCACCATCGCAGGACCCGGCCTCGCGGCCGGCTTGCAGGGATGCGTTTCGCCCGATCAGATTTTCGGGCCTCTGCCTTTCCGGCTGGCCAACGTCTCGGTTTCCTTCGGCGGCTGGCCCGCTCCGATCTACCACATCTGCAACGCGCTCGGACAGCAGTCCGTGACGGTTCAGGTGCCTTTCGAGGTTCCGCCCGGCATCACCCAGGTGAAAGTGAGCATCGGGGCGGTGACCCTGACGGCTCCTTCGGCGCCGCTGCGCGAGGTGAGTCCCGGCATCCTGGAAACCCTCGGATCGGACGGCCGCACGCGGGCCGTTTTGCTCCGGCCGGACAACACCTTCGTCACTCCGGCAAACCCGGCGCGTCGCGGCGAAATCCTGCGCGCCTATGCCGTCGGGCTGGGCCCGACCTCGCCGCCTGTCGGGACCAACCAGCCCGGCGGGCCCGCGGGCGAGGCCGCCGTCATGAACACGCTGATTGTGGGCGTGAACAATGCCGGCGCGCCGCTCGTTTCAGCTGTGTATGCCCGGGGACTCATCGGCGTGTACGAGGTATCCTTCGAGGTCCCCTCGGACACGCCTTCCAGTGACAACGTGGCCTTCGCCATCGCCGTTGTGATTGGGGACAGCCTGGTGTTCGGCAACCCCTCCAGCTTCTCCGTCCGTTGAGGCTAAGTAACCCGGGGAGACCGGGCAGGCGGCCCGTCTGGCCGGTCTCCCTGCCGGGGAGCAGGTTCCCGACTGCGGCACCTTGAGAACGTGCGCACTCATTTGTTCAGCGGGGCCGTGGCGTGCGGAGCCCTGCCCCGCTCAACCCGATTGCCGGACAACACGGTACGAAATCCGTAGTACCATTTGGAGTTACTTCCAGGTCCGGAACAGGAGGCCATCCATCTATGCGTCATACCAATGGTTCGCCCTTCATCAGCCGCCGCAAAGCACTCAAGCAGGCGGCCGGCGCGGGCGCGCTGGCCGGAGTCTTCAAGTTGACAGAGCCGTCCTCCGGCGCGCAGCAGCGGCCGTCGGGCAGCTTCAACCGGAACTCGGCCCCCAGCGGGCTCAAAATCACCGACATGCGGGCCTGCACCATCGCCGCCAACTACGACTACCCCATCATCCGCATCGACACCAACCAGGGAGTCTACGGGCTGGGCGAGGTGCGTGATGCCGGATGGGCGGGCAATGCTCTGATCCTCAAGGCGCACCTGCTCGGCCGGAACCCTCTGGAGGTGGACCGGGTGCTGCGCTTCATCCGGCAATACGCCGGGCAGGGCCGCATGGGCGGAGGCTACAGCGCCGTCGATATCGCCTTGAACGACATCGCCGGAAAAGTCTACGGCGTGCCGGCCTGGAAACTCGTGGGGGAGAAGAAGCGCGACAAAATCCGGGTCTACGCCGACACCACCGGAACCACCGACATCAAGAAGTACGCCCGCCGCCTCACCTTGAGGAAGAAACAGGGCTTCACGTTCCTCAAAATGGACCTCTACACCCGCCTGGTCGCCGACCGGCCCGGAGCCATCGGCCCCAACGGCGCGGCCACCGACAAGGGCCTGGAGTACCTGTGCGAATACATCGCCGCGGCGAGGGAAGCCATCGGCCAGGACACCCCTCTGGCTGCCGACCACTTCGGCCGCCTGTCGGTGGAGGACGCGATCCGCTACGCCAGGGCTTTCGAGCCCTACAAGCTGGCCTGGGCCGAGGACCTGATCCCCTGGCGGAACTGGCGGGGACTGAAGCGGATCAAGGAGGCGACCAGCACGCCGGTGCTCACCGGAGAGGACATCTTCGGGCTCGAAGAGGGCTTCTTCGAGCTGATCGAAAATGAAGCCGTGGACCTGATCCACCCCGACCCGGGTACTTCCGGCGCGATCCGGGAGACCAAGCGGATCGCCGATGCGGCTCACAAGAAGGGCATCCAGGCGGCGGTCCATATGGCCGGGCGGCCGGTGGGCTGCATGGCGGCCGTGCACATGTGCGCCACCCTGGACAACTTCGTGGTGATGGAGAACCACGCGGTCGACATGCCCTGGTGGGACGACCTGGTTACCGGTGTTTCGAAACCCATCGTGAAGGACGGCTACATCACCGTCCCGGACACGCCGGGCATCGGCGTGGAACTGAACGAAGAGGTCGTGAAGAAGCATCTGCGCTACCCCGGGTACTTCGAGCCGACCCCGATGTACGACAACTACATCATCCGCGGCTATCACACAGCCGGACCGTGGCCGCACTATGACGACGACGGCAACTGGTGCGACAACTGCGTGAGCTACCAGTAGCGGTGCGCCGGTCAGGGCTGGATTAAAGAGCTTTCACCCGGAAACCTCCGTCTGCCGCCCGTCGCCCTTACATCGGTTCCCGGCCCGGACTGTGCGGCCGGGACGTCATACCTGTGCCCCGGCCAGGCCGGAGGGCAGGATCCAGTGATATCAGGAGGATCGATGCAATGAGGAAACTATGGATGGCGCTGGCCGTGGCGCTGGCCCTCTTTACGGTAACCGCGGCGGCCGCCGACGTGAGCGGGGTCTGGAAGGCCCAGATGCCCGGCCGGGACGGCCAAACCCGTGAGGTCACGTTCAACTTCAAGCAGAGCGGGGACACCCTGACGGGCACCACCAGCGGCTTCCGGGGCGCCGACGTGCAGATCTCGGAAGGCAAGGTCAGCGGGGACGAGATCTCCTTTGCCGTAGTGCGCGAATTCCAGGGCAACTCCATGAAAATGCTGTACAAGGGCAAGGTTGCAGGCGACGAGATCCAGTTCAGGATGCAGCGCGAGGGCGGCGAGCAGGTCCGCGAATTCACCGCCAAGAAGGGTTCCTAGAGCATTCTCCATGCGGTGGTCCTCTCCGGTCCGCCGCCCTGGGGCGCGGGCGCAAACCGCGCGGCGGGGAAAGCCCTGCTCCTGCGCGTAGCGCCCGCCCCGGTGTCTTCCCGCCTCTCTTCTCTATTCTGAGTTCCAGGTGTGTGCTGCCGCACCGGCGGAGGTCTGGAACGTAAGTTGCCTGATCCATGACAGGGGAGCGACGAGATGCATCGAAGACTATTGCTTTGTGTCATGACGGCCGCTTTGGCCGGGGGCGCGGGATGCGCGGCCCGTGAGCCTGGCGAGCCGCTGAAGCCCGGCTTCAACATGTTCTCCAAGGAACAGGACATTCAACTGGGCCGGGAGCTTTCCAGGCAGATTCCCCAACAGTATCCCGTGGTCCGAAACGAATTTCTGCAGGACTACGTGGACAGGATCGGCCGGCGGCTGGCCCAGCAGCCGGGCGCCGAGAATTACCCCTACACCTTTACCGTGCTGAACCAGGAGGAGATCAACGCATTCGCCCTGCCCGGAGGGCCCTTATACGTCAACAAGGGGTTGATCGAGGCGGCGGACAACGAAGCACAACTGGCCGGCGTGCTGGCCCACGAAATGGCCCATGTGGCACTACGGCACGGCACGAGCCAGGCCTCGAAGGCCAACCTGGTGCAACTGCCGGCGGCCCTGGCTGCCGGTGTCATCGACGGCGGCGTGGCTGGCCAGCTGGCGCAACTGGGCATCGGCCTCGGGGCGCAATCCGTCTTGTTGAAGTACTCCCGCGACGCCGAGCGCGAGGCCGATGCGCTCGGCGCCCGGATAATGGCTTCGGCGGGCTACAACCCGATTGAAAGTGCGCGGTTCTTTGAGAAACTGGAGGCCCAGGGCGGCGCCCGGGCGCCGGAATTCCTGTCCTCGCACCCCAGCCCCGGCAACCGGGTGCGGCTGGTGGAAGCGGAGATCCGGTACATTCCCAGCGGCCGCTACGGGTACAGCACCGGCCAGTTCCAGCAGGCGAAGAACACGGCCCGGAGTATTCAGGGGGTCCAGGCGGATTAACCGCTCTGTGCCGGCAGCGGCACGGAAAAGCGGGAAACGGCGCATACCGGGCCGTGACTGGCGAACCAGGGGTGGGAAGCCCGGAGTCGGCCCGGCATGCACGGGTCTCCCCGTCTCCGGCCAGAACGCGGGGCGAGGATGATTCCCAAGTAAGCGGTTGTGCTCAGCCCACCAGCCAGGCGGTTACGTTCTGGATTACGCGCTGCACCATGGGGTGGGAAATGGTCTGAGTGTTGTGGCCGGGAATGAAAACCGCCACTTTGCCTTTTCCATAGCTGTGAGCCCAGCCCTGCGGAAAGCGCCCGTGCTGGGGAGAGCGGCTCTCGATGAATACGGACGTTTGGCTCTCGTCCATCTCCAGTTCGTATTCCTCGTCCGCCACGGTGAACGGCTCGATGCCGCGGGTAAGTTCGGGCAGTTTTCCGGTGGGTTTCACCTCGATGTTCACGATGGCGGGATGGCGGATGAAGAATGCCTTGGCCACTCGCGAGACCGGGCCGCCCTTGGGATAGAAGCCGATGCCATCGTGGTAGAGAAACAGCTTGCCTCCCGCCTTCACGTAATCCTCGAATTTCTGCTCCTGGGCGGGAGTGATCCAGAGGGCTCTCTGTTTGGAGGGATTCACGTCACGATCCCGGAAGTACTTCACGTACTCGTGCGCTTCGCGGCTCATGATGATCAAGTCGAAACTGGAGAAGTCGTTGAAAGGCACGGCGTAGTCCATGATGGTCACGGCTTCCCAGCCGTCCTTTCGCAACCTGCCCACCAGGGCCGCATCGAGAGGCGCCACGCAATGATAGGCGTCGCCCAGGATAGCCAGAACGCGTTTTTTCTTTTGGGCTTGACTCTTTCCGGGAGCGGCATTGAGAACGGCCAGGCCGGAAGCGGCGGCAGTCTGGAGAATACGGCGTCGTGTGGTGTTCATAGTTTCGCCTTCAAAAAGGGCATCGGTTTGCCGTTCGCGGCAGTAATGCCCGCCTGTCGATAAGGGCGCTTCGCATCTTATCACGGTGTTGTGGGATCCAGCGGCGAGTCGGAGGGGAAGGCAAGGGGAGGCCTCCGGCGGGACCGGGCGGGCCAGTCCCGCCGGCGCAGCTTAGGGCTTCAGGGCGCTGGTCACCACCTGGTACACGAAGGTGTTTTCGATGGCCCGGCCCAGCGCAGGAGATCCGGGGCCCTGGCTCCAGATCACCACGTCGCCCCCGGTGTGATGCGATTCAAAGTCCGCCGGGTCGCCCGGAATGAGGGTGAATACCCATCCGGGGAGAAACGGCCCCAACCCCTGCCCGGGCAGTTCGCCGCCTTTGGGGCCGTCGCCTTTCACTGCGAATCCGCCCGTTTCATGGTCGGGGATGACGATGAGCAGCGTGTCCAGCCGCCGTTCCCAGCTGGCGTTGATCCAGTCGAGCACGACTTTGACGCTTTCGTCAAAGGCCACCATCTCGCCGTACTGATAGTCGAGGTCTTCGGCGTGGTTTCCCGAGTCGATCAGCGAGCCCTCCACCATCAGGAAGAAGCCGGCCGGGTTGCGCTCCAGGATCTTCAACGCCGCGGCCGTCATTTCCGGCAGCCGGGGCTCGGTGGTCCCGGGAACGCGCTGGTACTCGGGCTTCAGGGATTTCTTGGCGAACAGGCCCAGAATCCGCGAGACTCCCCCGGAGACGGCCGCGTCCATGGCCGCCTTGGTGTCCACGTAGGTGTAGCCGGTGGCCTGGGCGATGGTGATGAAGTCGCCGGTGCCCCCACAGACGTCGGGGGCAGAGGGCTTGAATGGGGTCTGGCCTCCGCCCAGAAGCACGTCCGGACGGGTCTGGAGGATGTACTGCCCCGCGATGGTGGTCTCGCAGTTCCGGTTGGCCAGGTGGGCTCCGAAGGCAGCCGGAGTCGCATGGGTGATGGT
>JADZAF010000223.1 GCA_020852755.1 Bryobacterales bacterium | reverse complement strand
GGCTTCCGCCGCCGGCAGCGAAGTCGCGTAGGGCGGCCGCGCCGGGCTCGCCCAGGCCGCCGGTGTACTCCTCGGGCATGGATCCCTGCCGGTAGCCGTTCTCGATGCCGGAGGCGGATTGATCGGCGAAGATCAAAACATCGTACCGGTCTTTGATCCCGCCGCGGATCTCGCGGTTCCCCACGCTCGAATAGGCGAAACCGAACTTTTCCAGCAGCCAGCGCGTCCAGCCCTCGTCCATATTGGGCACGAAGCCCTTGTAGAGGCCGATGCGCGGCCGGGCGACGCGCTTCCATCCCGGCCGGGCAGTCAGGGAGAAGTCGCCGCTGGCCATGTCGCGCCAGACAGCGCCGCCCGCGGCCCAGGCACGGTTCACCTCCAGCCAGGAATCGGTGTCGCTGCCTGAAAGCGGCCTGGCAGGGGGCCGGGGCCCCAGGGGCGGGATGGCGTCCGCCGGCTCGACGCGAACGCCCATCAGCAGCGGCAGGGTGTGGGCGGTGACGTCGTAGGGCCGCTTGGGAGGGCCGCCGGGGTAGACCCGCAGGTCCGGGTAGCGCTGCCGCTCCAACAGGGTCTTGGCGAAACCGCTGTAGGGCTGGCGCATGGGAATCAGGTAGCTGCCGTCGGCGCGATGTTCGATTTCCACCTGCCCGAACTCCAGCGTCTCGACCAGCCGGCGAGTGGCGCCGGGATCCGCTTGTTCGGACGGTATGTAGAAAGCCAGGGGATTCCTGCGCTCGACCGCGCGCTGTCCGATGCGGTAGAAATTGCGCAGCAGGGTTTCGCGGTGAACGGCCGCCTGGTAGAGGCAGGATTCCATGGCGATCAACTGGTAGTCGATCAGGTCGCGCAGGCGCCACTCGCCGCCCGTCCAGGGTTCCAGGTGATTCCAGCTGCTGCCGCGCGGGTCGTAGCCCAGCGCACGGCTTTCGATCTGGTCCGGACTCACCACGATGGGAGAAGCGATGCGGGCGCTGGCCGTCTCGCTGAGAATCCGCATGCCCCCGTGATAGGCTTGGTAGTGCCGCGCCGGCGTCCAGAAGTCGTAGAGGGCGTTCACCACCACTCCGGTCTTCCCCGCCGCCACCAGGTCCAGGGCCATGCCCATGCCGAACAGGTTGCACTGCTGCACGAGGATGGGGTCGATGTTGGGATCGATGGGATCCATCCAGGGCGGCACGAACATGCGCGAGGCGTAGGCCCCCTGCTGGTGCATGTCGTAGACGATGTGGGGATGCCACACGTTGTGCAGCTTCGAGATGGTGTGCCGCGTCTCCGCCTGGGAGAAGATGTACCAGTCGCGGTTGTTATCGTGCCCCAGGTACTTGTGATACAGCTCCGGCGGTGAGGTCCCTTCGAACGGCGTCCCCAGCGTCTTGCGGTACCAGCGGGTGACCAGATCCAGCCCGTCCGGGTTGAGCGACGGCACCAGGAGAAAGACAGTGTTGTCCAGGATGGCGCGGAAGCGCGGATTGTCTTCGGTCAGCAGGCGGTAGACCAGCTCGATGGCGCTGTGCGTGGAGGCGATCTCGGTGGCATGGATCGAGCAGGTGATCAGCACCACGCTCTTGCCCTGGGCGATCAGCGGCGCGGCCTGGTCTTCCGGCGTAAGCCGGGGGTCGGCCAGGCGTCTTTGAATTTCGAGGTAGCGCGGCAGCTCGCGGAGGGTTTCCGGGGAAGCGATGGTGGCGGCGATGAAGGGCCGCCCCTCGGTGCTCTTTCCCAGTTCCGCTACCCGTATGCGATCGCTGGATTTTTCGAGCGCCTGGAAATAGGAGACCACTTTGTCCCAGTCCAGCACCGTGCGGTCGGCCCCGATCTTGTGGCCGAAGTGTGCTTCAGGACGGGGGACTTCGGCGCCCGGCAGCAGCCAGGCGGCCAGCAGCAGGGCGCCAAGCCTTACTCGCATGCCCGGGTCAGTTCTCCCCACAAGGCCCGGTACCATCGCAGGAAGCGCTCCGGTTCTTTGCTCTCCTGCGCCTCGCATAGCGTGTAACGGTCGTAGCCGGACTGGCGCAGCAGCGTGAACAGTTCCCTCCAGGGATAGGACGGGTTGGCGAGTTCGGTGATATGCACATTGCGGATCCAGGGCCGCAACAACTCGAAGCTGGCCTTCACCGATCCGTTCGTTACGTCGGTCGGATTCGAGTTCCAGCAGAGCCCCACGGCGGGGTGATTCGCGGCCTTCATGATGGCGGCGCACACCGGAGGGTTCTGGCTGTCGCGCCCGTGCACCTCCAGCCAGATCTCCACCCCGCGCGGCTGGGCATACTCACCTAATTCGCGCAGGCTGGCGCCGATGTTGGCGACGGTGGTGTCCACCGGCATCTCTTTCGGGAGCCCGTTGGGCCGGACCTTCACGCCCAGCGCACCGGTATCGCGCGCCAGGTCCACGAAGGATTTGCCGATCTCCACCTGCCTGCGCCGCTCGGCGGGGTCCGGGGAGTGGAACTCGCAGGTGCTGCCGAGGCTCAGCAGGCGCACTTTGCTGCGCTGGAAACGGGCCTTGATGCGCTCGCGCGCTTCCGAGCTGATGGAGGGTTCCACGCCGTGGGCATGCCCGGTACGCAACTCCACGGCCTCGAATCCGCTGGCTTCCAGATTCCGTATGATGGCTTCCACGTCCCAGTCCTTCAGGACGTTGTAGGTGACCGCGCCCAGGCGCATTGAAAATTCCTTTCGCCGAAAGGCTTATTTTAGCGTATGAAGCTCCGAAGGATGGCGGTGGGAACTGCGGCTCTCGTGCCGGTGCCCGCGGCCTGCGGCCTGGCGTAACCGCTCTCGACAGCTACGTCGACAGGCGCGAGTCGGACCACCGTTGCGAACGGGTTCGGAAGCAGCGCGGCGCCGGCCACAGGGTGGACCACCTGGAAGACAAGAGGGTGGCGCCGCTCAAGCCGGAACCGAGCAGCGCCTGCGTGGCGGGCATGCGGGTATCGCCCGGTCGCCTGCTACATCGGCCGCCAAAAGCCTACGGCAGCAACTCGATGACCCGCTCGATCTCTTCCGGGGAAATGTAGAAGTGGGGCGACATCCGGATCCAACCCTGGCGCGGCGCAGCCACGATGCGCTGCGACTTCAATTCTCTGACCACCTGGTGCGGGTCCACCCCGTCTTTGCGGAAGCTGACGATGCCGGCGCCGTTGTCCGGGGTGCGCGGAACGGCCAGTTCGTAGCCTTTGGCCAAGACGCCTTCGGCCAGCCGGTCGGCCAGGCTCTGAACAGCCGGCGCCACATTCTCCACTCCGATTTCCAGCAGAAAATCGATGGCGGCCCGAAGCCCGTAACAGCCGACCGTGTTCAGCGTCCCGCACTCGTAGCGGCCCGCGTCCCGGCGCAGGGCCATGTCCCGGGAGGCGTAATCATGGTAGCCCGCGACGTTGGTCCAGCCGAACTCGGGCGGCTCGACGGAATCCTGCAACTCCTGTTTAATGTATAGAATGCCGCAGCCTTCCGGCCCCAGAAGCCACTTGTGTCCGTCGGCCGCGAGGGCGTGAATGCGGGCTTTTTCCACGTCCAACGGGAAGGCCCCCAGCCCCTGGATGGCGTCCACGAAAAAAACACACCCGCGGCGGTGGCAAATCTCACCGATGGCGTCCAGGCCGGCCCGGTAGCCGCTCAGGTACTGCACGAAGCTGATGCTCAGCAGCCGGGCGCCCCGGCAAGCCTCGTCGATCCGGTCCAGGGGATCGAGGAAGGAGAGCCATTCGATACGCGCGCCCTTTCTTTCCAAGCGTTTCCAGGGAAAGTAGTTGGCTGGGAACTCCTCGCGAAAGGCCACGATCTTGTCCCCGGGACGCCAGTCCAACCCTTCCGAGAGGGTCACGATACCCTCGGAGGTGTTCTTTACAATGGCGATTTCCGCCGGGCGGCAGTGGATCAGCCGGGCGGCGGAAGTGCGCAGTCCATCATAGGTTGCCAGCCAGTCCCCGTAATGGTAGCTGCCGTGCTCCAGGGCATCCCGGGTCAGGCTCTGCATGGCCTCGGCGGCGGGCCTCGAGAGCGGCGCCACACCGGCATGATTCAGATAAATCAGGTTTTCGGTGACCGGAAACTGGTCGCGGCAGGTCCCGGCCAGGTGGGCGGAGTCCGGCTTCACACCGGTTTGGTAACCCATGGCCACCAGTATACGTATAAGAGTTCGGAGATTCCGGCTGTATAATCGAATCTGGAGGGTTGTCCCATGACACGTCGCGCGCCCATCGGCTTGGCGGTCGCGCTGTCGGTGCTTCTGGCGCCGCTTACCTTCGCCAAGGACAAGAAAAAAGACCCCGAGGAAATCGGCAACCGCGATGTCGGCCGGGGTGTGAATTTCTATTCGCTCGAAAAAGAGATCGCGCTGGGCAAACAGCTGGCCCAGGAAGTCGAGCGCCAGGCGAAGATCATCGACGACCCGATCATCGCGGAGTACGTCAACCGGGTGGGGCAGAACCTGGTGCGCAATTCCGACGCGAAGGTGCCCTTCACCATCAAGGTGATCGACTCCGACGAGGTGAACGCTTTTGCCCTGCCGGGCGGCTTCTTCTTCGTGAACTCGGGGCTCATCACCCGGGCGGAGACCGAGGCTGAGCTGGCCGGCGTCATGGCCCACGAGATCGCCCACGTGGCGGCGCGCCACGGGACCCGGCAAGCCACCCGCGGCACGCTGATCAACTACGCCAGCATTCCCCTGATCTTCATGGGCGGCTGGACGGGTTATGCCATCCGCCAGGGCGCCGGGCTGGCCATACCGCTGGGCTTCCTGACCTTCAGCCGCGGCTTCGAGAAAGAGGCCGACCTGCTGGGCTTGCAGTACCTGTACAAAACCGGGTACGACCCGGTGGCGTTCGTGGACTTCTTCGAGAAGATCCAGTCCATGGAAAAACGGAAACCCGGCACCATGGCCAAGGTCTTCTCAACCCACCCCATGACCGACGACCGGATCAAGGACGCCCAGAAGAACATCGAGGAACTGCTGAAGGCCAAGCCCGAATACGTGGTGACCACTTCGGAATTCAACGACGTGAAGACCCGGCTGGTCAACATGCACAACCGGCGCAAGCCCGACGACAAGGACGTGAATCGCCCGCGGCTGAGGAAGGCTCCTGGCAGCGGCGCGCCCATTGAAGAGGGCGGAGACGAGAAGCAGCAGAAGAAAGACGAGGACGAGCGCCCGACGCTGAAGCGCCGCGACGGGTAACGGCGCGTTCCCGGCCAGGTCAAGGCCCGCACCCGCGATTCCGGGTGCGGGCCTTTTTCGTTCACGGAGTCATGCGAAATTCGATCTCGATCATCGTCTCGGTCTCGACCGGCTGGCCATTGAGCACGGCCGGCTGGTAGCGCCACTGGGCAACCGCGTCCATGACTGCCTGCGCCAGCGCCCTGTCCGGAGCCGTAATCAGCTGCGCCCGGCCCAGGCCGCCGTCCGGAAGAATGACGGCGTGCAGCAGGACCTTCCCGGTCGCGTTGGACCCTTCCGGATAGACAGGCCGTACCTGGGCCAGAATTCTGGGCGGCTGCACGCGGCCTCCCGCGCGCACCCTCCGGGCGGGCGCCGGTCCGGGAGTTCCGGCTCGCTGGATGGTCATGCTCTCACGGACCGCGCCGAGCCGGAGCACCACGTCCAGGCGCAGGCTGGTGGAGACGTCCGGCAGAACTCCGGCCTCGCGGCTCAGGGCGAACCCGGGCGCCGCCACCTCCACGCGGTACCGCCCCCCTGCGAACCCGTTGAAGGAGAAGTCTCCCTGGGCGTCCGTCGCGGTTTTGTGCGAACCGCCGTCCGCCAGCGAAACCAGGGTGACTGCAGCGCCCGGGACCACCGCGCCGCCCGGATCGTAAACCGTGCCAACGATTTCACCCGCCCAGGCACTGCCGGCCAGGGCAAGACACACCACGAGCGCGTTCTTTGTCTTCATGACTCGTTCCTCTTCTTTTCCTAGGGCTGTTTGAAGTTCAGTTGCCGTGAACCGTTATGGTTTCCCGGACCATGCCAAGGCTGAGCACGGCCCGCACGGGCGAGGCCTTGGAGCCGGCCTCGACATTGGCCAGCCGGTACAGGCGGAAGCCGGGCTTGCGTACTTCCAGCTGATACCGGCCGGACGGGAGATTGCGAAAGGCGAAATCGCCGGGTTCTCCGGTGAAGGTGGTTCGGGCCGCTCCGGTCGCCAAGTGGCGCACGATGACCTGGGCGCCCGGTACCGAGCCTCCGCGCGGGTCGAATACCCTCCCGGCGAGCGCTCCCCCGCGCGGGCCGGAAGCCACCACCGAGAACGCCGAAGCGGCCAGCACGGAGACTCCCAGGACGGCCGCTGCCAGACCGAAGACCAGTCTCCGGGCCGGGGCGGCCGGCTTCCTCAGAAGCCTGCGCACGCGCTGCTCCAGGATGTCGCTGTCCAGAATGCCGAGCGCGTAGGCCTGGGGCGGGGCCGGGGCCAGCGAGTTCGCCAGGCTGACCAGCGACCGCGCATAGGCAGGCGCGTCAAGCACCTGCCCCGCCACCATCTCGTCGCACGCCAGTTCGCGCGAAGCCCGGATCCGGCGACGCAGAATCACCGCGGCCGGGTTCCACGACAGCGGCGTCCAGGCCAACTCGCAGAGCAGATTCCAGAAGAAGTCCCGGCGGCGGATGTGGGCCATCTCGTGCCCCAAAACCGTGCGCAGAACGTCGGGTGACTCCTCCTGGCGCATCATATCCGGCAGGATGACGACCGGCCGGCGGCACCCTACGGTGGCAGGACCTTCGATCAGCGGAGAATGCAGGACGGGCGCTTCGGCGATCCCCACGGCCGCCCGGCATTGCCGGGCGATGGAGCCGGCCACCGGCGAGAGAGGATATTCGCGGGCGAGCGAGCGGATTCTCCGGGCGGCCAGGTAGGCGCGGGCGATCGCTGCCAGGCGGAACAGCAGAAAAGCGAAGTAGAGGGAGGCCAGCGCCAGCGACAACGGGCCGTTGAACCCGATGGTCCGGGTCAGGCCGGCGGGAGCGGGCGCGGAAGCCTCGACGGCTTGCGGGGCGGCGGCTTCGACAGCCGCGCGTGGGACGGCCGCCGGCGCCTCGGCCCGGAAGACCCTCAGGCTGGCCAGGGGCGCCGCCACAGCCAGGAGCAGGGCGAGGACCCACAGCCGGTATTGCTGTGCCGCCGTGAGCCGCTTGAGCGCGCGGACGGACAACTCCGCGGCAACCAGCACCAGCGCCGTCTGCCACAGCGCGTTGAGCAGAAACGTGATCGCCAGATGGCTAACTCTTTCCATCGCCATCCTCCCCTGCCCGGTCGAGCATCTCGTTCAGCCGGGCCAGTTTTTCGGGCGTAAGCCGCCGGGTTTCCAGAAGGTTCATGACCAGGCTCTCGGCCGAACCCGAGAACACCCGGTCCACCAGGTCGCCCACCATCTGTCCGAGGGCCTTCTGCCGGCTGAGGACCGGCCGGTAGTAGTAGGCGCGGTCCTTGAGCTTCCGTTCCACGCGGCCCTTACGGTATAAGACGTTCAGCATGGTCTGAACGGTCGTATAGGCCAGGTCGCGCTCGCGGGGTAGCCGTTCCAGGACCTCCTGCACGGAGGCCGGCCCGGTCTCCCACAGGATCTTCATGAGGTCCAGCTCGAGGGGGGTGAGCTGCTCCGAGTTTTTCTTCCGGGCCATAATTCCTAATCCATTAGGAGAATACACCCGGCGTCCCCGCCTGTCAACTAAAAAATTCGGAGAGGCCCGCCGGGATTGCACTCCCGCCGCCTCGCCCGAGCGTCCCGCCCCGCGGCGCCCGAATTGCGACGGTTCCGGACCTGTTACACTGGATTGAAGCGGTAGTTTCTCTTCAATCCGCCTCCCGAAATGCACAAGACTCATCCCAAGGGTGTCCGGGCTCGCGTCCTGCTCTCGTCCGTGTTCGGCCCATATGCGCAAGACGACGAATTCGGCAGCCGCTCCATCAACCCCATGGAGCTTTACCACAACCAGGTGACCAAGGCTCAGGGCTCCTTCTCGCTGCGGCGTTTTCACCGCTCCTGGGGTATTCTGATGATCCAGGAGAACATCTCGGCGCCCTGCACGGTGCTCGATTTTCCCAGCCGCCAGGCATTCGCCCGGGAGTTGCAGGCCCATCCGTACGACATCGTGGGCATCTCCTCGATCATTGTGAACGTGGGAAAAGCCCGCGAGATGTGCCGCATGGTGCGGGAACTGTCGCCCGGCTCCACGATCGTCGTGGGCGGCCATGTAGCGGCCATCCCGGGCATCGAGCGGCTGCTGGACGCCGACCACATCGTGAAGGGCGACGGCATCGCCTGGATGCGCCAGTACCTGGGCGAGGATCCGGCCGCCCCGATCCGCCATCCGGCGCTCTCCTCCGGCTTTGACCTGCGGGTCATGGGAGTCAAAGTACCCGACCGGGCCGAAATGTCGGCCACCATCATTGCCTCGGTGGGCTGCCCGATGGGCTGCAACTTCTGTACGACATCGGCTTTCTTCGGAGGGAAGGGCAAGGTGCTCAACTTCTACTCCACCGGGGAGGAACTCTACCGGCTGATGGAGGAAGCGGAAGCGGCGCGCAACGTGAAGTCGTTCTTCATCATGGATGAGAACTTCCTTCTGCAGAGGAAGCGGGTCATGGACCTGCTGGCGCGCATGAAGGCGGCCGGCAAGAGCTGGGCGTTCAACATTTTCTCTTCCGCCAACGCCATCCGGAAATACAGCTATGAGGAACTGGTGGAATTGGGCGTCTCTTCCATCTGGCTGGGGCTCGAATCCCCGCGCTCCGGCTATGCCAAGCTGGAAGGCACGGACACACTCCGGCTGACGCGGGAACTGCGGGAGCATGGCATCGTGCTGCTCGGTTCCACCATCCTGGGGCTGGAACATCACACGCCGGAGAACATCGGCAAGGAGATCGAGCACGCCATCGCGCACCAGACCGATCTCCATCAGTTCATGCTGTACACACCGGTTCCCGGCACGCCTCTCTATAGTGAGATGGAGGAGCAGGACCGGCTGCTGAACGTGGACATGGCGGACATACACGGCCAGGAGGCGTTCAACTTCCGGCACCCGGCCATCTCCCGCGAGGAATCCAGAAAGTTCCTGGATGCGGCGTTCCGGGGGGACTTCGAGCGCAATGGTCCCAGCCTCTTCCGGGTTTGCCGGACCACCCTGGCGGGATGGAAGCGGCACAGGAACCATCCCGACCGGCGGGTGCGGGAACGCTTCCGGCGGGAGTCCAGGATGCTGAGGCACGTGTACGCCGCGATGCTCTGGGCCATGGAGCACCGGCTCCGCAAGGCCAACCGTTCCATCGCGCTCCAGATACGGGCGCTCCGGGAGGAGATCCAGCAGGAGTTCGGCTTCTTCGCCGCCGCTACAGCCCGTGTCCTTGGTCCGGTGCTGTGGTGGACCAGCCTGCGGGAAGACAGACGCCTGGCGCGGGGGCGCCGCTACGAACCGGCCACCATCCTGGCGCGGCGCAACTGGTCGGAGACGTAAAGGCGCGCGCGCCGGCCGGCCGCCTTCAGGCCGCGGCCGAGCGGCCCGTCAGGCAGCGATAGGCCCTGCGCGCGACCACGATCTCTTCGTTGGTGGCCAGTGCCAGCACCTTTACCGGCGCGCCGTCGGCCGATAGCAGGCGATCGCCGGCTCCTCCCGCGTTCCTCTCCGGATCCAGCCGGATGCCGAGGAACTCGAGGCCTTCGCAGCATTCGGCCCGCAGCCGGGCGGAGTTTTCACCGATGCCGCCCGTAAAGGCGACAGCGTCCAAGCCGCCCATCGCGGCGGTGTAGGCGCCGACCGTCTTCTTCACCTGGTAGGCGAAAACCTTGAGGGCGAGGCCGGCCAGGGCGTTGCCCTCGCGCTCGGCTTGTTCCAGGTCGCGCACGTCGCCCCCGGCGATACCCGAGATGCCCGCCAGACCTCCGGTCTGGGCGAGCTGGCGGCGCACCTCGGCGGTGTCCCAGCCGTGGCGCTCCATCATGTAGAGCACCGCGAAGGCGTCCAGTTCCCCGTGGCGGGTGGCGTTCTCCAGGCCGGACTGCGGCGAGAATCCCATGGTGGTATCGATGGAGCGGCCGCGGTCCACGGCGCAGATGGAGGAACTGCCTCCCAGGTGGCAGCTGATCAGGCGCAGCGACTCGGGCGGCACGCCGAGAAAGTCCGGAGCACGCCCGGCGATGAATTCGTGCGAGGCCCCGTGAAATCCATACTTCTGCACTCCCTCGTCCCACCACTGACCAGGCGTCCCGTACCGGCGGGCGTAGTCCGGCATGGTGGCGTGAAACTCGGTTTCAAACGCGGCCACCAGGGGAACGCCCGGCATCTTCTCCTGAAAAGCGCGGATTCCGGCGAGGTAAATGGCGTTGTGCGCCGGCGAGGCGGGCAGGTACTGCTCCAGGGCCTGGATGAGATCGCCGTCGATCAGAAAGGTGCCCCGGTAGCGCGGGCCGGCCAGCACGGCCTTGAAAGCCACCCCGTCGATCCGCGCGCCATCCGTCCGGATCTGGCCGATGGCCTCGCCGTAGTCGCGCACGCGTTCCAGGCGGCCTTTAGCCAGGGATCTCCCGGATGGCATTTCAATCAACTGGTATTTCAGGGAAGTGGAGCCGAGATTCGGGACCAACAGGTTCACTATCGTACCTCTCTGTATTGGGAGCGTATGGCTTTGATGTTCTTCTGGGCGGCCGCCTGGTAGGGGCTCTTGATCGCCGCGCACTGCTCGTTGAACCGCAGGGCGTCGAGGATCTTCTCCATCCGGTAGTTGGCAAGGCCGAGGTGGAACAGGGCGTCGGCCTTCAGGTTCTGATCCTCGATCAGGGGCAGAGCCGCACGCAGGGATTTGTCGGCCTCGGCCAGCTTCTTGTTATTGAAATGGTGCTTGCCCTGGATCCAGTAAGCGCGCCCGCTCAACTGCGCCTTGCGCTGATTCCAATCGGCGTCAGCCACGCCCTGGGGCTTGGGCTTGGTGTTCACCAGTTCGATGACCTTCTCGGTGTAAGGGACGATCTTGTCCGGATTGGTCTTCTTGTCCAGGTACACGCCGGCCGCGACCAGCAGCATGTCTTCGTTGCTCTGGTCGGTGGCGAGCACCTTTTCGGCCACGGTCACGGCTTTCTCGGTGTCGCCGGCGCGGAGGTAGGCGGCGAACTGGATCGGAACGGCCTGACGCAGGTACTCGCTGTTGGGATTGCGCTGCTCGAGCGCCTCGATCAGCCCGGCCTGCTCGCGCGCATCCTGCGCCTGCAGGGCCGCGGCGTAGAGCGCGTATTCCGTGTAGGTGATCACCTGTTTGGAAAACTCTACTTTGCGCTTCCACTCCTCCACCTGGTCCTCTTCCTTCGGCTGGGGCGAAGCGACAATCTTGCGCGCGATCTGCGCGGTCTGGTCGGACCACTTCTTGATGCCCGCGATGTCTTTCCTGCCCTCCGAGGCCTTCAGGTTCTGATGAGCCGTCTCGACGTCGTCCGGGTCGATGGCCAGCAGCTTTTCCCCGGCTTCAAGCGCCTTGTCGAACTGATTCGCCTTGAGGTAGGCGTTCTGCAACTGGCCGTACACCCAGCCGGCCGACTCGTGCGTGGGATACTTGGCGGCGAACTGTTCCAACAACCCCGTCTTCTTGGCTTCCTCCGATTCCTGTCCGATTTGCTGGAGCAGTTGTCCTTCGGGAGTCTCCGCGTTGACAACCAGCTTGGCCCGCTGCCCAAACGCAGCTGCCGCAATGGCGATCAGAAGGATCAGGCGTTTCATACAATTCTCCTACGGTGTCGGCATGTTACCACACCCGGAAGAGGGCCGGACAAGGTTCCGGCCGCGGCTGCGGCCGCGCGTGCCATCCGCACTCCGTGCGCCTTCGCCCGAATGCTATGATAGCGGCCATCGCCGGGAGGGACCGCAATGCTGACTCGCCGTGATTTCGCGCTTCGACTGGCTGGCTCGCTCGCCGGAACGGAGATGGCCCTGGCGCAGGGAGCGGTGGCGCCCGGGGACGTGCCCGCCGGCGTGATCTGGCTGAACGCCAACGAGAATCCCGAAGGTCCTCCGCAAGCGGCCATCGAGGCCATGCGGAGCGCACTGGCCTCCAGCGGCCGCTATCACTTTCAGGACTACAGGGAATTCACGGCCGCCGTAGCCGCAAGCGAGGGTCTCAGCCCTTACCAGGTACAGATTGGCGCGGGCTCCACCGAGGTTCTCAGCATCGCGGTGCAGGTGCTTACCGCGCCGGACCGGCCGCTCATCACGGTCGAGCCGACCTTTGAGGTGCCCATGGACCTGGCGCGCTCGCTCGGCCGGCCGGTGGTGCGCATTCCCCTCACCCCGCCCTACGCCGCCGACGTGAAAAGACTGGCCGCGGAAGCCGCCAGGGCGGGCGGAGGGCTGATCTACCTCTGTAATCCCAACAATCCGACCGGCTCGGTGACTCCCAAGGCCGACATTGCCTGGCTGGCGGCCAACCTGCCGGCCGGCGCCGTCCTGTTGCTGGACGAGGCCTACTTCCACTTCGGCGATACGGCGGACCTGGAGTCCGGACTGGGCTTTGTGCAGCAGGGCAGGGATGTGATGGTGGCGCGCACGTTCTCCAAGATCTGGGGAATGGCCGGCTTGCGCTGCGGATTCGTATGCGCGCCTCCGGGCCTGCTCGCCCGGCTGAGCCCCTACCGCAACAACGTGATTTCCTACCCGGCCAGACAGGCGGTGATGGCGGCGCTGGCCGAGGCGGGAAAGATCCTGCCGGACCGGCGGGCGCGGTATCTCAAGACCCGGCGGGAGCTGTGCGAGTGGTTGACCGAACGCGAGGTACCGTTCATCGAGTCGCACGCCAATTTCGTGATGATCGAGGTGGGCCGGGACGCGCGGGAACTGATCGGGGAGATGACCCGGCGCGGGGTGGCGGTGGGACGGCCATTTCCGCCGCTCCTCAACATGATGCGGGTTTCGATCGGCACGGACCCGGACATGGCGCGTTTCCGCGAGGTTTTCTGGGGCGTGTACCGGGGCTGACACCCAGGGCTTCGCGGGCGTTTCGGAGGGTGTGAGGACTCCGGAAAGGGGACGGTTCGGATACGATATAAATAGGGTGATCCGTAAATGATAGTACTGCATATAGAAAAATTCCTTGACCGAACACTATATATTGGGGCACCATTGCAGGTGTCGTCCCACCGGTGACCGGTCATTCCGAGCCCCGGACCCCGGCGGGCCGAATCTCTGAGAGGAGGCTGGAGCCGTGGGGCAGTTGACTGTAGATTGGGATTCGAAAGTGGAACCTGTGAAAACGAAATCGCAAACCGAAAACGCCGCCGGGATAATTTTTCCCCGTCATTTTACCGCCCGGCTGACGGCGGGCAAGACCCCCTATGACGAGATCCGGTGGGAGCGCCGCACGGCCTCCATCGGAAACGACAAAGGCGCCATTATCTTCGAGCAGAAGGACGTGGAAACGCCGGCGGACTGGTCGCAGACCGCCACCAACATCGTCGCCAGCAAGTACTTCCACGGCAAGCTCGGCACGCCCGAGCGGGAGAGCAGCGTCGCGCAACTGGTTCACCGGGTCGTGGACACCATCGCCGAGTGGGGTCTTCGGGACGGCTACTTCCAGTCCGCGGAGGATGCCGGGAATTTCCGCGACGAACTGGCCCACCTGGTACTGCATCAGAAGGCCTGCTTCAACTCTCCGGTGTGGTTCAACGTCGGGGTAAGCGAAGCGCGCGGGTACGGCTGGGTCTGGGACAAGACCGAGGGGCGCATCCGGAGACTGGAGCAGGGTGAGCACCGCCCACAGTGCTCGGCCTGTTTCATCGTCTCGGTGAAGGACTCTCTGGAGTCGATCCTCGACCTGGCCAAGACCGAGGGCATGCTGTTCAAATGGGGCTCCGGCACCGGTTCGAACCTCTCCGCGCTGCGGGAGGAAAACGCTATCCTCTCCGGCGGTGGCCGCGCCTCCGGCCCGCTCTCCTTCATGAAAGGCTTCGACGCCTTCGCCGGGGTGATCAAGTCCGGCGGCAAGACCCGGAGAGCGGCCAAGATGGTGATTCTGAACGCCGAGCACCCCGACATCGAACAGTTCATCTGGTGCAAGGCCAAGGAGGAGCGGAAGGCCCACACCCTGGTGGACGCCGGCTACGACGCCTCCCTGGACGGCGACGCCTACAGTTCCATCTTCTTCCAGAACGCCAATAATTCCGTGCGGGTGACCGACGATTTCATGGAGGCGGTGACCCAGGAACGCGAGTGGTGGACCCGGTCGGTGCTGACCGGCCAGCCGGTCAAGCAGTACAAGGCATCCGGGCTGATGCGCCAGATCGCTGAAGCCACCCACCAGTGCGGCGATCCGGGCATGCAGTTCGACACCACCGTCAACCGCTGGAACCCGTGCAAGAACACCGCACGGATCAACGCCTCGAACCCCTGCTCGGAGTACATGTTCCTGGACGATTCGGCCTGCAACCTGGCCTCGCTGAATCTGATGAAGTTCGCCGGTCCCTCGGGCGAATTCGACGTGGAAGGCTTCCGGCACGCCGTGGACACGGTGATCCTGGCGCAGGAGATCATCGTCGACAACGCCAGCTATCCGACCGAGAAGATCGCGCAGAACTCCCACCGCTACCGGCCGCTGGGGTTGGGTTTCGCCAACCTCGGCGCGCTGCTGATGTCGCTGGGGATTCCGTACGACAGCGACCAGGGGCGGGACTACGCCGCGGCCATCACGGCCGTGATGTGCGGCCAGGCCTACCTGACCAGCTCCCGCGTGGCGGGGGTGACGGGAACTTTCGAGGCCTATCCCCAAAACGAAAGCTCGTTCCTGGAAGTGATCCGGATGCACCGCGATGCGGCTGAGCGCATCAACCGGCGGCACGTGCGGGAAGACCTGCATGAAGGCGCCCAAGTCTGCTGGAGGGACGCCTACGAGCTCGGCCGCCGCAACGGCTACCGGAACGCGCAGGTGACGGTGATCGCGCCCACCGGAACCATCGGGTTCATGATGGACTGCGACACTACCGGCATCGAGCCCGACCTGGCCCTGGTCAAGTTCAAGAAGCTGGTGGGCGGCGGAGTCATCAAGATCGTCAACAACACCGTGCCGCAGGCCCTGATCCGGCTGGGCTACAGCGCCGACCAGGTGGAGCGGATCGTCAGCCATATCGACGCCAACGGAACCATCGAGGGCGCGCCGGGGCTCAAGCCCGAGCACCTGCCCGTCTTCGATTGCAGCTTCCGTCCCCTGAACGGGCTGCGCTCCATCCACTACATGGGCCACATCCGGATGATGGCGGCCGTGCAGCCGTTCATCTCCGGCGCCATCTCCAAGACCATCAACATGCCCGAGGAGTCCACGGTGGAAGACATCATGAATGCCTACACCGACAGCTGGCGCCTGGGGCTGAAGGCGGTGGCGATCTACAGGGACAACTCCAAGCGGGTGCAGCCGCTCAGCTCTTCGGGGAGCGACAAGAAGCTGGCGCCCGCCAAGCTGGAGGAGAAGGTGGTCTACCGGCCGGTGCGGCGCAAGCTGCCCGATGAACGGCAGTCGATCACTCATAAATTCTCGATCGGCGGGCACGAAGGCTACATCACGGTGGGGATGTACGAAGATGGCAGCCCGGGGGAGATCTTCATCGCCATGGCCAAGGAAGGCTCCACCATCTCAGGATTGATGGACAGCTTCGCCACCGCCATCAGCTTCGCCCTGCAATACGGAGTGCCGCTGAAATTCCTGGTGGACAAGTTCAGCCACGTGCGCTTCGAGCCCAGCGGATGGACCGGCAACCAGCAGATCCCGTACGCCAAGTCCATCATGGATTACATCTTCCGCTGGATGGGCGCGAAGTTCCTGGGCCCGGAGTATGCGGTGAGCGAGGCCGGCGATGCGGCCATTTTGAAGCCCACCGAAACCGATCCCCAGCAGGCACTGCCGTTTGAGGCGATGACCACCGACGCACCCCTGTGCGCCGAGTGCGGCTCCATCATGACCCGCAACGGAAGCTGCTACAAGTGCGGCAACTGCGGCGGAACCAGCGGTTGCTCGTAATCTGATGAAAAACCGGTTGAAAACCGGCTTGCAGGCGTCCACCCTGCCAGCCGGTTTTCAATCCATCCGGCCGGTTCCCGGAAAACCCGTTCTTGATCGGTTTCTCTCCCCCTCTCTGTAAGCCAGCTGTCGCCGTGTAGCGTTCGCGTAGCGGCTACATCCCTCCCGTAACTGCTTTACCCACCCACTGCTCCCCCATGCTGGACCTGTCCTCGCCGCCGGGCCGGCCAAGGCCGGCAGGAAGGGCTGGCGGGAATCAAGCAAAAAGGAGAAAAGACAATGTTTTCGAAAGCAGTGACAAAGGCGGCGCTGGCGGTCGCGGTTCTGGCCGTCTCGACGTTCGCACAGACGGTCCGGACCACGCAGTTCAAGATCCCGTTCGACTTCAAGGTCGGCGCGCACCAGTGTGTGGCCGGCAATTACGAGGTGATGGCCGGCGCGGGCGCCGCCTCCATCTGGGTGCGAAACCTGGACAACCAGACGGTGGTGAGCATCCTCACCAATGCCGCCGAGAGCACCAGGCCTCAGGAGAAGTCGGCGCTGGTGTTCCACAAGTACGGGGACGAGTACTTCCTGAACCGGATCTGGCTGTCGAACACATACGCCGGCCGGGAACTGGCTCCCTCGCGCCTGGAAAGAGAGATGGCGCGCAACGTGAAGGCGGGAGCGGCCACGACTATCGCCGCCTCCAAGGCGGGCCGGTAGTGGACGGCAGGACGAGGCAGCCCGGGGAAGCCTGACTTGGGCTGCCTCATCGGCGAATCCGAAAAGAAAAGGAGAAATCTCTATGTTCACCCGAAGGTTCCACATCATCGCCGCGGCATTCCTGATCGCTACGGGCGCCTGGGCCCAATCCGACGGCCCCGTACGGTTCGACATCCCGTTCGACTTCAACATCGGCGACCGGCAACTGGCTGCGGGCCGCTACGAAGTGGCCGCCAGCCCCGGCAACCCCATCCTGCGGGTCCGCACCAGGGACGGATACACCGTCTGGATGGGAGTCACCCACGCCCTCACCACCAGGGATGTCACCAGCGCGTCCCAGCTCGTGTTCAATAAGTACGGAGACCGCTACTTCATGTCCAAGGTCCGGGTCGCCGGCGCCGACGGAGGGCGCCAACTGTTTCCTTCCCGCCAGGAGCGGGAACTTGCCCGGACCGCCACCCTGGCCAGAGCCACCCTCACCGCGGCCCGGCGGTCCAGCCAGTAGCTGCATGACCCGGCAGCCCGGGTTCGATCTCGGGCTGCCTTCCCCCCGTTTTTCCAGTTCCCCTCTCTCCGAATCGAAAGCCTTCCGGAGTGTCGCCGGCCTTCCGGCCGGTAACCGCCCCGTAGCCGCTACTCCCCTCCGGTAACTGCTTTACGCGCCGCTGATTCCCGCATTCTGAGGTTGTCCCGCCGCCCGGCCGGCTTGCCAGCCGGATGAGCAGGCGGCGACAGAAGAAAGGAGCAAGACAATGCTTTCGCAGGTCCCGAGAAGAGCCGTTCTGGCGGCTGCCCTCCTGGCCCTGCCGGCGTTCGGACAGACTCTCCGGTCGATGGAGTTCAAGGTCCCGTTCCCTTTCCAGGCCGGTCAACAGCGATGGCCCGCGGGGAAATACGAGGTCACGGCGGGAGTGGGCCACTCCGCGCTTCGCGTGCGTAATCTGGACACCCAATCGGCCGCCACGCTTCTGTCCAATGCGACGCAGAGCGGCAAGACGAACAGCAAATCCATGCTGGTGTTTCACAAGTATGGGGACACGTACTATTTGAACCGGCTGTGGCTGCCGGACACGTTCGCCGGGCGGGAGCTGCCGCTCTCGCGCGCGGAGCGCGAGTTGACCCGCGCCGTCGAGTTGGCCTCGACCGTCACCATCGCGGCGGATGGCGGCGGGCAGTGAGCCTGGAATTGAGGCAGCCCGCAAGCGCCGGCTCGGGCTGCCCCGCCCTCAGGTTACGATGACGTGGGGCAAGGCGTTGACCGCAGTCCCCGCCTTGGACAGAGACACCTCGTAATCGTACCAGGCGTCAACCGAATTGACGACCACGGCGGGCGAGGTGATGTTGCGCATCAGTGCGGCTCTCTTGCCGGCCGTGCCGCCGGCCAGTCCCCCCGGATAGTCCACCGTAATGTCACCCTCTTTGCTGGTCCACCGGATTTCGTCCCCGTTCGAGACTACCAGGGGATTCTCGTTGAAGCTCGGCTGGCCCGAACCATCCAGGGAAATCACCACTAACTTCTTCATTGCGGCACTCCTTTCATTGCTGCCTGCTGATCCGTCACTTCCTGTTTGCCGAAGCTGCCTCCTGATTCGGAGTCAGGTTACGATCACGTGCGGGAGGGCGGTAACCGTAACTCCCCCTTTGGAGAGGGAGATTTCGTACTGATACCAGCCCGGCGCCGCGTTGACGACGAGTTCCGCGGAAAAGCGCTCGCTCGGCGCGTCCCGCGTTCCTTCCGCGTCGGTTCCGATCAGGGAGCCCGGGAAATGGATGCCCAGGTCGCCGTCGCGGGTGGTCCACCGGATCACGTCGCCATTGGATACCACAATGGGATTCGGACTGCACACCACCTGGCTGGTGTTGCTCAAGGAAACGATAATCAAATGCCTGGTCACTCGATACTCCTCTTGCTTTTGTCTACGGTTTGGGATTTGCCTGCCGGGGTAGCCCGGAGACGAGGGCGTGATAATTGGGATCCTGCCGCAATCCCGCCAGGTCGGGGTCAAAACGGATTTCCTGCATCAAAGGCCCCCGGCGCAGGATCTCACGGACGGCCGCCAGGGCACGGCCGCGGTCGCCTGTTTTCTCGTGAACGAGGACAGCGCGGAATAGGACGTAGTTGTTTTCCGGAGCCAGATTGCGGGCCTCCTCGATCTGCTCGAGGGCTCGTTTTCCGGCGCCGGATTCGGCGCGTAGCAGGGCCAGGTCGGCCAGGAGTTCGGCGTCGGCCCGGTTGATCCCAAGCTGGCCTTCCGCCATTGCGATCGCCTTTTCGTAGTATTCCCGGGCCTCGCGCCGCCGGTTGGTCAGCGCGTAGGTACGCGCCAGGCTTCCCAGAATCGAGGGGTTGGCCCTGCCCAGCTTGACCGCCTCCTCCATCGCCACGGCCGCCTCATCATAGCGGTTCTGATAGTAGTAGACGGCCGCAAGGTTGTTGTAGGCCTCGGCCAGCGGCTTGCGGTCCAGCGAATCGAGCAGCATCCGCTCGGCTTCCGCCAGGCGGCCGGTCTGAATATAGACACCGCCCAGATTGGAGTAGATATTGGCGATCTGGAAGTTCTCCGGCGCGAGGTCCTTGGCTTTCAGGAAACAGGCCTCCGCCTCGGCGTAGCGGCCCTGCATGTAGTAGAAGACGCCCAGTTCCTTGTGCCCCCGCCAGTAGCCCTGTCTCAGGTCGATCGCCTTCCGGTAAGCTTTCTCCGCCTCCTGGGACTTCTCCAGCCTCACGAGCGTCTTGGCCAGGCCCTGATAGGCGTCAAAGTAGCTGGGGTCAATCGCGAGCGCGCGTTGATACTCCGCGACCGCGTCCTGGTCGCGGCCCCGGGCGCCGGCGATCCGTCCCAGAGTCACCCGGACAGGCGCCAGTTGGGAGTTGATCCGCAGCGCCCGGCCGCAGCTCTCCTGGGCCGCGTCGATCCACCTGGCTTGCTTTTCGAGGTCGTACTTTCGCAGGTAGGCTTCGCCCAGACCGGCATGGGCCGGCGCGTATCCCGGATCCCTGCCGGCGGCATCGTTGAACATCCGCACCGCCTCGTCGAGGTTATCGGGACCCCGCTCGAGGTGGCCGCATCCCAGCAGGTAGTAATGCTCCGCGCCGGGCGCCCTGCTTCCCCCGGCCTTCAGAACGCTGTCGGCCTGCGCGGAGAGTTCCAGATCCAGCATCCCGGCGACAGCGCGGACCACGTCATCCTGAAGGTCCAGGTGGCGTTCGCCGGAGGCCATGAGCGTTTTCGAGCTGAGCTGCCTCAACTCTTCGGTGTCGTTGAGGCTTACCATGACGCGCATCTGTCCGCCGTCCCGGAGCACGCTTCCGGTGATCGCCAGGTTGACGCCAAAGCGCCTCTTGGCTTCTTTGACCGTGTCGACTCCGCCGGTGAGGACTTCCGTGGCGGGCACGACCCAGTACAGCCTCTGGAAGCGCTCCAGCTCGGTGAGCTTTCCCGTCAGGGTGATGGTCAGGCCCCTGCAGAACTCAGGGTCGGCGTTCACCGGTGTGAACAGCAGAACGGCAATGTGCTTCCGGGGCGGCAGCCTATGGCGGGACTGCGCCCAGCGGACAAGAAACGGCGCAGCCGCCAGGGCGGCCGCCAGTCCGCCCGCCAGCGCCCAGATCCACCACCGCCGCGGGTGGGAAGGAGTGGCCGCCGGCGCCGGGGGCTGCTCGGATTGAGGAGCTCCCGGCAGGTGAAAGACGGGCCGGAAACCGCCGGTGGGCAGCTCGATCCGGATGGGATCGCCGGCGCCCTCGGATTCGTAGTAGCGCCGCAGCCGCTCGCGCAGGCGAGTGGCGCCGACTCGCACGTCGTTGTCGATGCGGGGGTCGAAAGTCTTGGGGTCTTTCTCGAAGACCTCGGTGCCCAGTTCGTATTCACTGATATGCACACCGGGTTCCGAGAGGCTCTTCTCGACGATGTACTGCAGAAAACGGCTGGCGCGCGGTGCGTTGCCGAAGGTCTTGCCGGCGAGGGTCCGCGCCAGTTGTTCCCGGACCGCGCCGTCCGTTATGCCGGGCTCGCCGCTGGCTTCTGCGAGGGGTCCCGCGCTCATGCACCCGCCCCCCCGGGGTGTTCCTACATTATCACTTTCCCGGCAAAACAGCGCAGGAAAAATCGATGAAACGGGCCGTAGCGGTTACCGCCTTACTGTAACTCGATTACATGGCCGGTTCCCGCGCATTCTGGAGCTGGTTCGGCGGAGTGCCCCGCACCCGCCGGACCGGGCAAAGGAGGTCGCGATGCCACATCGGGAAGCGTGTTCGGAACCCTGTGGGGTCTGCGGAGTAAGACCCGCCTGGAAGTGGTGGCCCCTGCCGGGGCTGGTGGGGAAACTCGCTCCCCGCGTACTGTGCACCGCGTGCGCGTTATGGGCCAGCAGGAAGATATGATCCCCCCGCGCGCAGTCACGCGAGCCGCCCGGCGGCTCGGGGCCGGATGGCTGGCGGCAGGGCTGTGGTTGGCCGCGGCCCTGCCGGCCCAGCAGATCCATACCTCGGCGACGAATTTCTCGGCCGACATCCTGGGAGAGAAGGACACCCGGCCGGGAACCTGGGGCACGGCGGGAGCGGCCGTCTGGCAGATCCGCTTCACGCCTCCCCCGGACAAGGTTGTGCAGGTGCTGCGCGTCTACGGGGACGTGGTGGCCTGGCCGAGAGGTCCGGTCGAGAAGGGAACCTTCGCGGGAGTGCTGTTCGGCCTGCAAACCACCGCGCCGGACGGAAGCGTCCGAGGCAACCTGCTGGCAGACAATTGCTTCCTGTATCTGCAGGATGTAGTCGCTGCGGACGGCAAGCGCACACCCTTCGATCTCCGGTTCGACGAAGTCTTTCTCCGGCCGGACAACGTGCTGGTGATCAAGGTCGCCGCCTGGTTGAACGACACGGGCAAGGAAATCCACATCGAGCCGACCTTCGCCGTGGTCTACCGGTTCGTGGATGCGAAAGCGGCCGCGGCAGACCTTTGATTCAAGGTCTCAGATTCCCAGAGCCTTGCGGCCCGCATCGCTCAGCCGGTTCGGATTCCAGGGCGGTTCCCAGGTATGCTCGACCACCACTTTGCGCACGCCCGGCAGTTTCATCAGCCGCTGCCGGATGGGTTGCTTCATGCCTCCGGAGCCCCAGGCGAAGTAGCCGTAGCGCGGCCGGCCGCGGTGCGGCATGGTCATCACAACGTGCACTACGTCGCCGCGCACGCGGATGTCGTAGATGAGGCCGAGGTCCACGACGTTGGCGTTGGCGGTGTAGAGCTGATCGTCGGTGGAGTCGCGCAGCGCTTCCCAGATCAGGCGCTTGTCGATGGGGTTGTCGCCCGCTTCGCCCGGCCGGGCCAGCCTGCCGCGGGCCGAGGGACGCACTCCGGAAGGAAGATCCCCTTCCCGGACGGCCAACGGATTCAGGAGGCAGTGCCGGTAGCGCTCCACCATGGCGGCGCCGCCTTCCTCCGAAAAGCGCTCCAGCAGGTACGCGTTCTTCTGTTTCAGCACTCCCCCGGCGGCCAGGGTGGCCTTGGGGTAGAGCATCCGGCTCCACACGTGGCCGTGGGGAAAATAGTGCATGGTGGGCGCCCCGTTGTGCTTGAGGCCCGGAGGGCCTTCGTGCTCCAGAAACAGCCCGACAAAGGCGTCGCGCGAGGTCCGGTTGAAGAAGCCAACGGCCCAGAGGTTGTCCTGCATGGCGCGATCGACCGGTCCCGTCCGTAGCTTGCCGTCCGGTCCCATCCACAGTATGTCGGTGAAGGAGTAGCCGGAGAATACCCACTCGTCGTCGCGCAGGTATACGATCTCCAGGTCCTTGATCACTTCCATGCTCCCCTGTTTCATGAAGTACGGCAGGCCGGCATAGAAGCGGTATTCGACAAACACGTGCATCCGGCTGGGCGAGAAGACCGGATGGATCGGCGAGTATGGAAAGCCCCACCGGCGCACGGTGACGCACAGCGGCCCGCGGATCACCTCGTAATCGGGGCAGGTGTCCCAGTTGGTGATGCGCATCTTCTGGAAATTGCCGGAAGTGACGTAGTCGTGGGCCCAGTCAATGCCGGGGGGCTCGCCGTGGCCTTCTCCGCCGGCGAACACGTCGAGCCCGTGGTCGCGCTTGATGACGAGGCGCTCGAGCTGGCCCATCTGGCGGGAAAGTGAAGCGCGGTAGTGATCGTTCTCGATATCCAGCCCAAACCCCTGGCCGGAGACCTGCAGATCGGTCGGGTAGGCGGTCAGTTCGGCGTCCGGATTGCCATAGAAGACCAGGTAGGAGCTGCGCGAGTGGGCGGGCGAATGGGCCAGAAAGGTGAGGCGGCACATCCGGGCGGCGCCGCGGCGGATCTCCTCGGACACCTGGCAGGGCACTTCGCGCAGTTCCCCGCTGGCCTGATCCATGCGGGCCACGCGCACCTCCCTCAGCAGCGAGACGGCCTGATCCGCGCGGAAGGCGGCCACCACTTCGACCGGCTCCCCGGAGCGCTCGACGGCCACGGTCTCATCCAGCGCCAGCACCTTGTAGTAGGACCACCCGCGTGCCCACTCCCGCCAGGGTTGCGGGAGTTGCTCGACGCGGCCGAAGCTCTCGGCGCGGAGCAGGGGCGCCCCCAAAGTCTCCTCCTCCTGTTGTGCGAAGGTCACGGTGGTCTTGAGCGATTCCGTGAGCGCTCGCGCCAGGCGGAAATTGCGCGCCTCGACCGCCGCGCGCAGCAGCTTCAGCTTTTCCTCGAGTGTGTCCGTTCGATGCCAGTATTCCGTTTCTCTCATGATGTCCTTGTATTGTGGGGGTGAAACCAAAGCGCTTTGACAGCGACCATGATAGCGTGCCGGCGCCCCTGCCTGCGGACGGGCCACACGGAAGCGGGAAGACCGTGCATGCCGGGCCGAGGCCGGAGGGCGCGCCTGCCCTCCGGGCGCTCCACGGCTTCCGGGATCTCGCGAACTGCGCGAGGGAACATCCCCCCGCTCCCTTTGGTCGCGGCTCGGTAGCGGCCGTCCACCGAGTTTCATCAGCTTGGATCGACGGCCGACCGGCGCCATTCCGCGCAGCAGAGCGCGATACGTAAGCCGCCGGGGGTCCGGACTGCAATTGCGGACAATCGCACCCTGTGATACTGTGAAATTCGAGAAATTGTGACGTCCCGCCCGAGCCGAGTTCTCCTGGTAGCGGTTGGCGCTGTCCTGGTAGCCGCACTGGTGGGGCTTGCTCTGTTCATCTACAGCCCCTGGCACAAGCACAGCCGGATCTCGACCCGGCTTTGCACGTTGTCGGAGTTCGGCCTGACGGCGGGTGAGGCGCCTGTGGCGCGCGCCAGCGTGCCTCCGGAGATGCCCGTGGCCACAGCGGCACGGCCTCCGGGCGCAGCCGCACTGATCGAGCATCTTTCCCAGGAAACTCCGAGCCGCGCTCCCCCCGCGTAAGCCTTCGTCCCCCCTTGTCATTGGCTGAGACCGTGGCTGTCTCAATGGAGGCAATGGATTTGTCGAACGTTTGCGTGCTGGTGCTTGCGCTGGGAGCCGGGGCGGCGGCCGCCGCGCCGTTAACGATCGGCCAGGCGGTTACGGAGGCGCTGGAGAAAAACCTCGGCCTGATGGCCGAGCGCGCCAACATCGCCGTGGCCGAAGCGCGGGTGATCACCGCCCGGCTGCGCCCGAACCCGGTGGTGACCCTGGAAGCCGACCACCTGGACCTGCTGGGGACCGGTTTCAACGAGTTCAACGCCGGGGGGCCGAGCGAATACAACTTCCACACCGACTTCGTCTTCGAACGCGGCCGCAAGCGCCAGTTGCGAACCGAGGCGGCCGAGGCCGGGGTGACGGTTGCCGAGTTGCAGTTCCTGGACGCCGCCCGGCAGCTCGTCCTGGACGTGCAGAACGCTTTTGTCGATGCGCTGCTGGCGCGGGAAAGCCTGGCCCTGGCACGGGAGAATCTGAAGTCGTTCGAGCGGATCGCCGAGATCAACGCCGCGCGCGTGAAAGCGGGCGACCTGGCCGAGGTGGAATCGCTCCGCTCCCGGCTGGCCGCCCTCCAGTTTGAGAACTCCGTGCGGCAGGCCGAACTGCGGCAACGCGCCGCCTTGACCCGTCTCCAGGTCCTGCTCGGCCGGCCGCGCCTCTCGCCCGCAGTGGAGGTGGCGGGGGAACTGCGCCACGACCTCTCCGTACCCTCCCTGGAGGACGTCCAGCGCGCCGCGGTGGAGCTGCGCCCCGACCTGCGGGCGCTTCAGCGCGAAGCAGCGCGCAGCGGCATCGAGCTTCGCTCGCAGCTCGCCCAGGGCAAGGTGGACTACGTGGTGGGCACGGAGTACCGCCGCCAGGAAGTGACCGCGAAGAGCAACTCCCTGGGCTTCTCCCTGAGCTTCGCCCTGCCGGTCTTCAACCGGAACCAGGGCGAGATCGCGCGGGCGCGGCAGGAACAGCGCCAGGCCGAACTCAGGCTGCGCGCGCTGCGGTTGAGTATCGCGGGCGAGGTCGATGGAGCCTATCAGCAGCTGGAAACCGCCCGCGGCCTGCTGGGCAATATCGAAACCCGCATGCTCCAGCGGGCGCGCGACGTGCGCCAGATCACCGAGTATTCCTACCGGCGCGGGGAAGCCAGCCTGCTGGAGTTGCTGGACGCCCAGCGCGCCTTCAATGAAACCATGCAGGGCTACAACGAAGCCCGCGCCGAGTATGCCCGCAGCCTCTATCTGCTGGACTCCGTCTCAGGAAAGGCGGTAATTCAATGAGAAGCGCTGTTTTCTGCCTGTCTGTAGTCTGCCTGTCGGGCTGTAATCACCTGGAGCGGGCCGCCTCCGCCAATCGCGGTTCCCCCGAGGCGGCGCCGGTTGCGCCCGGCCGCATCGTCCTGCCGCCGGATTCGCGGCAACTGGGCCGCATCCGCGTGGCGCCGGTATCGCTGGCTCGGTTCCCGGTGGACGAAGTTCAGGCCCCGGGGAAGGTGGAGGTCAACCCCAATCGCATCTCGCGGGTGCTGATGCCGGTGGGAGGCCGGGTGCGGCAGGTGCTGGTGAAGCTGGGTGACGCGGTGGTTGAAGGACAATCCCTGCTGAGCATCGACAGCCCGGAAGCCGGTCTGGCCATGGCGGCGCATTCGCGGGCGAGATCCGAGGAACGCCAGGCGCAGGCGGCGCTCAAGAAAGCCAAGGCGGACCTCGAACGGGTGCGCGATCTGCACCAGAACCGCGCCGTGGCGCTCAAGGAGGTACTGAATGCCGAAAACGACCTGGCGCAGGCCCAGGCCGAGGTCGAACAAGCCCGCTACACCTGCGAAGAGGCCCACCAGCGCCTGCAACTGCTGGGCCTGGATCCGCACCGGCCCGCGCTTGAGATCGTGGTGCGCGCCCCGATTGGCGGCAAGGTTCTGGAGATTGCCGTAGCTCCCGGCGAATACCGCACCGACACCAGCGCCAGCCTGATGACAATCGCGGATCTGCGCTCGGTCTGGATCACGGCGGACGTGCCGGAAAGCTCGATCCGCCTGGTCCGGATCGGAGAGCAGGTGCATATCGAACTTGCGGCTTACCCCGGGGAGACCTTTCACGGCCGGGTGATGCGCATCGCGGACTCGGTGGATCCGGTGACTCGCACCATCAAGGTGCAGGCGGAGATCCCCAACCCGGGGGGACGGCTCCGTCCGGAAATGTTCGGGCGAATCCGCCACAGCCACGCGGTCGAGTCCGCACCCGCCATCCCGGATTCCGCGCTGTTGCAGCGCCAGGGGAGAAACGTGGTGCTGGTGGAGGAAGCCCCGGGGCAATTCCATGAGATCGCCGTCCAGACCGGAGCGCGGCAGGCGGGCCTGACGGCGGTTCGTGACGGGCTGAAGGCCGGGGACCGAGTGGTAGTCGAAGGAGCCGTGCTCCTGTCGAAAAATTGAGGAGCCGGCGTTGACGGATCGCCTGCTTCACTTCATTTTCCGGCAGCGGCTGGCCGTGGTGCTGCTGGCCCTGGCGCTGGCCGGGGTAGGAATCTGGGCCTTCACCCAGCTCAGTATCGAGGCCTATCCCGATATCTCGGACGCCCAGGTGATCGTGATCACCCTCTATCCCGGCCAGGCGCCCGAAGAGGTCGAGCAACAGGTCACCATTCCCATTGAACGGGCCTTGAACAACGTGCCGGACGTTATCGCGCGGCGCTCCCGGACCATCTTCGGCCTGTCGGTAGTGGACTTGACTTTCGCCTGGGGCACGGACGAATACCGGGCCAGGCAGATCGTGCTGGAGAGGCTCCGCGACGCGGACCTGCCCGAGGGTGTCTCCGCGGCCCTCGCGCCGCCCATCACCCCGGCCGGCGAGCTATACCGCTACACGCTGGAAGGCGAAGGCGGGGCCGACGACGAAGCGTACCTGCGCGAGATCCAGGACTGGGTGATCGCTCCGCGGCTGCTTCAGGTCCCCGGCGTCGGCGACGTCTTCGCCTTCGGCGGGTTGATCAAGCAGTACCAGATCCAGGTGGAGCCGCTGGCGCTCTACAAGTACGGCCTCTCCATCGACCGGGTGGCCGAGGCGGTGGGGGCCAACAACTCCAACGCCGGCGGGTCGCTGCTGAGCAGCGGCGAGCAGGGCCTGGTGGTTCGCGGCGTGGGCCTGATCCAAACGGTTTCGGATATCGGGAACATCGTGGTCGCCTCTCAGGGCGGCACCCCCGTTTTCATACGAGACGTCGCGCGAATCGAAATCGGAGCCGCGCCGCGGACCGGAATCTTCGGCCTGGACGGGCGCAGCGGACGGGTAGAGGGCGTGGTGGTCATGCGCCGGGGCGAGAACCCCAGCGCCGTGCTGGGCAGCCTCCGGGAGGCGCTCGGTGAACTCAACGCGGAAGGCCTGCCCCGGGGCGTGCGGATCGAACCCATCTACGACCGCACGGAACTGGTCAACAATACGCTGCGCACGGTTGCACGCACGCTGGCAGAGGCCCTGCTCATCATCTTTCTGGTCCTGCTCTTTTTCCTGGGCAGTTTGAAGGCCGCTCTCCTGACGGCGCTGATCGTGCCTCTCTCGCTGCTGTTCGCCTTCGCCGGCATGCAGGTCTTCGGCGTGACCGCGAGCCTGCTGAGCCTGGGAGCGCTTGATTTCGGCATCATCATCGACGGAACGCTGGTGATGGTGGCGTCCATCGTCCAGCAACTTTCCATCCACCGGGGCCGCGACTACCTGGCCGACGTCCGGCACGCCGCCGCGCGCGTGCAGCGCCCGATTTTCTTCTCGCTGATCATCCTGATCTGCGCCTATTTCCCGCTGTTCATGCTGGAACGCGTGGAACGGCGCTTGTTCGCGCCCATGGCGTTCACGGTGTGCGCGGCTCTGGTCGGCTCGCTGCTCCTGACGCTGACGCTGGTGCCGGTGCTGGCCACCGTTTTCTTCCCGCGCGGTGCGAAACCGTGGAAGAATCCCTTGCTTTCCTGGCTGGCCCGCCGTTACGAAAAAACCCTGCGGCACGTGACGGCCCGGCCCTGGGAGGTGGCCGGGGGAAGCCTTTTGATTGTGGCCATGGCCGGCGGCCTGGGGACCCGGCTGGGCACGGAGTTCCTGCCGCAACTGGACGAGGGAGTGATCTGGATCCGGGCCGTTCTGCCGCCGGGCATCTCGCTGGAGAAATCCGCGCAGGTGGCCAATGAGATCCGTTCGGTCATCCGGACGGCGCCGGAAGTGGCGCGCGTGACCTCGCAGACCGGGCGGCAGGACTCCAATACCGAGCCCTTCGGGCCGAACCGGAACGAGATCCTGGTGGCGCTCAAGCCGTATGCCACCTGGGCGGACGGCAAGTCGAAGGCCGACCTGGTGCAGGAACTTTCCGTGAAGCTGCGCGCCCAAATCCCCGGCGCCACGTTCACCTTCACACAGCCCATCATGGACATGGTGACCGAGGCGATCACCGGGTCCTCCGCCGACCTGGCCGTTATCCTGAGCGGTCCCGACCTGGGCGTGCTCCGGCGGAAAGCGGCGGAGGCGCTGGAGGTCGTGCGCCACATTCCCGGCTCGGCGGACGCGGCCATCGAGCAGGAGGCGGATCAGCCCCAGTTGCGGATTCGCATCGACCGCCAGGAGGCGGCCCGCCACGGGATCAACGTAGCCGACGTCCAGGAGGTCATCGAGCTGGCCATCGGCGGCCGCCCGGTGAGCACCATGTTTGAAGGCGACCGGCGTTTCGACATCTCGGTCCGCTACGTGCCGGAAGCCCGCGGTTCGCTGCGCGACATCGGCAGTGTCCTGGTCGGCACCGCCGAGGGCAGCCGCGTGCCGCTCTCCCGCCTGGCCGATATTCAGGTGGCCGACGGCGCCAGTATCATCGCGCGCCGGGAGGGCCGCCGGCAGGTCAGTGTGCGCACCAACATCCGCGGTCGGGACGAGGGCGGCTTCGTGAGCGAAGCGCAGCGGGCGCTGCGGGAGAAGCTCACGCTGCCGCCGGGTTACAGGATCGAATGGGGCGGCCAGTTCGAGAACCTGGAGCGGGCGCGCAAGCGCCTGGCCTGGATCCTGCCCCTCACCGTGCTGGTCATCTTCGCCCTTCTGTACTGGACTTTCGCTTCCGCGCGCCAGGCGGTCCTGGTGCTGGCGTCGCTGCCCTTCTCCATCGTGGGCGGGATCACGGCCCTGTACTTGCGCGGGATTCCGTTCAGTGTTTCCGCCGCGGTCGGCTTCGTCTCGCTGTTCGGCGTGGCGGTAATGAGCGGCATCCTGTACGTCTCGGAGATTAACCGACGAAGGAAGGAGCGCGGGGTGGGCCTGGAGGAAGCGATCCTGGCGGGAGCCCTGGAGGAATTGCGGCCCTGCCTGATCCTGATCACGGTCGCGCTTCTCGGCATGGTTCCGGCGGCGCTGGCCAGGGGCATCGGCTCCGATATCCAGCGGCCGCTGGCCACGGTGGTGGTGGGGGGACTGGCTTCCACGCTGGTCTTCACCCTGGTTGCGATACCGGGCCTCTACTGTCTGACCGAGCGACGGAAGGCCCGCCAGATCCAGTAAGATGGAGATTCGGCCGTATGAGTCATCTCCTGTCCGTCGTCGTTTTCACGCCCCTGGCCGGGCTGTTCGTGCTTCTGTTTCTGCCATCCCGAAACTCCCGGCTGGTGAAACTGTGGGCCAACTGCGCGGCGCTGGCCGGCTTTTTCGTCTCCCTGCCCCTGGTCTTTCAGTACGACTCGGCCAAGGACTTCCAGTTCGTTGAGAAAGCGTCCTGGATCCCCACCCTGGGCGCCTCCTACCACCTGGGTATCGACGGTTTCAGCCTTCTGCTGGTGATGCTCACCACCCTGCTGGGCTTTCTGGCGATTCTTTCGAGCTGGAACGCCGTCCAGGAGAGACTCAAGGAATACTACGCCTTCTTCCTGCTGCTGCAAACCGGGATGCTGGGCGTATTCACGGCGCGGGACGGCCTGCTGTTCTTCATCTTCTGGGAGACGGTGCTGATCCCGATGTATTTCATCATCGCGATCTGGGGCGGGCCGCGGCGGCTCTACGCAGCCATCAAGTTCATGATTTACACCTTGATGGGCTCGGTTTTGATGCTGCTGGGAATCCTCACGCTCTACTACCAGCACTACAGCCAGTTTCAGGTTCTTTCCTTCGATCTCACCGACCTGATGCGGACGCAGATGCCCGCAGGGATGGAGTGGTGGGTTTTCTGGGCGTTCTTTCTCGGATTCGCCGTCAAGGTGCCCATGTGGCCCTTCCACACCTGGCTGCCGGACGCCCACGTAGAGGCGCCCACCGCCGGGTCGGTGATCCTGGCCAGCGTCCTGCTGAAAATGGGCACGTACGGCTTCCTGCGGTTCTCGCTGCCGCTGCTGCCGGATACCGCCAAGAACCCGACGGTGGTCAACGTGATGGCAGTGCTCTCCATCATCGCCATCGTGTATGGCGCACTGGTGTCGCTGATGCAGAAGGACTGGAAGAAGCTGGTGGCCTATTCGTCGGTGAGCCACCTGGGTTTCTGCACCCTGGGCATCTTCGCCCTGAACCCGGCCGGCATCGCCGGTTCGATCCTCCAGCAGATCAACCACGGCATCTCGACGGGCATGCTCTTCCTGATCGTGGGCGTGGTGTACGAGCGGCGGCACACGCGGGAGATTGCCGAATACGGCGGCCTGCTGAGGGTGATGCCCGTCTTCACCATCATCTTCCTGATCACCGCCCTGAGTTCCATGGGACTGCCTCCGCTGAACGGCTTCATCGGCGAGATCACGATCCTGCAGGGCGCCTACCAGATGTCGTTCAACTGGGCGTTCTGGGTGGCGGTGGGAATCGCCCTGGGCGCGGCGTACCTGATCTGGCTGTTCCAGCGCACCATGCTCGGAGAGTTGAGCGAGCGGAACGCCGGCCTGCGCGACCTGTCGGCGCGCGAGATCGCGGTCTTCGCGCCGCTGCTGGTTTGGGCCTTCTGGATCGGCCTCTATCCGAAGCCGTTCTTCCAAGTGCTGGAACGCCCTGTGGCCCAGATCGTGGAGCGCGTAAGGCCCGGCTACTATGCCGAGCACAAGCTGCCCAACCCGCTCACCCAGACTACCGCCTCGGCCCGGGAACCGGGCACGAAGTAAGTCCTCAGCCCCGTTTGCGCTCGATCTGCACTAGCTCCGCGGAGTTCTTTGCGGCTCCGGGAGGCTTGAGCAGGCGCCGCGTGCGATAGGCCAGGCGCTCGATGCGGGGCAGCCAGCGCCGCACGGTCCGGCCGTGAAACACCAGGCTGCCGGCCACCAGGGCCGGATGGGGGATGGGGGTGCAGCAGCGCGCGCACACGTCGATCTCCGAGGCCCGTCCGGCAGCGTGCAGGCGGCGCATGCGCTCCATTTCGGGAGAGTTCCAGATCTCCACCAGCGAATCGCGGCTCAGGTGTCCCACCGGCTCTCCGTCCAGCATGTAGCTCTGGCAGCAGGGATAGACGCGGCCGTCGTGCTTCACGTACATGGGACCTCGCCAGAGGTAGTGGCAGGGATGCTTCCAGTCGCTGGAGGCGTGGCCGGCGCCGGGCCGCATCAGATTGGTCTCGTCCTCTTTGATGCGCACCTGGTCCACTCCGGGCACGGCGCTCCAGAAGCGGATGAAATCCTCGACCTCGGCGGCATTGCCCTCCATGCGCACCATCTGCACCACCACCTGCATGCGCGAGCGGTGCTCTTTCTTCAGGGTCGCGAAGCGCACGAAGTTGTCGCGTACTTTTTCGAAGCGTGCCCCCTTACGGTAGAACTCGAAGCTTTCTTTTCGGGCGCCGTCGAAGCTGAGGGTCAGGTGTTCGAGGGGCGTGCTGAGCAGCCGCTGCGCTGCACGGCCGTCCAGCAGGGTGCCGTTGGTCGAGAGCAGGGTGGAGATGTTGTGGCGGGCGCAGTATTCGATGCGGTCGAAAATGGCCGGGTCGAGCAGGGGTTCGCCCAGCCCGATGAGCATCATGTGCTCGGCGCTGGAGCCGGCTTCCCGCACCAGCCGCTCGAAGACGGCATCGAGCATATCCTCCTTGGGCTGCGGATGGCTTTCCCGGGGACACATGGGGCAATACAGGTTGCACCTGGCGGTGGTCTCGACAATGTATTCGACCGGCAAGGCCGGCAATCTGCATTGCCGCGTCAGATATCCCCAGAGTAGTCTGGCCCGGTTCCAGGCTCGCATGAATGTCTATATTGTACCCGTTGCCCGCTTCGGGCATTCTAGTAACTGTGCAGAACCGCGTCCGTCCGCTCAACGATGCCCCGGTCCGGGGCGCCGGCCGGTACGTGCTGTACTGGATGCAGGCCAACCAGCGCGCGGACTCGAACCACGCCCTCGCCTACGCCGCTCAACTGGCCAATAGCGTGAAGGCCCCGCTGCTCTGCTACCAGGGCCTGACCCATGACTATCCGCACGCCAACGACCGGCTGCACACATTCATTCTGGAAGGAGTGGCGGAAACCGAGCGGCGGCTGAGGAGACTGGGCGCCGGGTACGTGTTCTATCTGCGCCGCCGGCGCTCGGACCCGAACGACATTCTCTACCGCCTGGCGGCGGAATCCGCGGCAGTAGTAACCGACGACTACCCGGCCTTCCTCGCGGCGCGGCATAACCGCAGCGTGCCGCCCAAGCTCGGCATGGCCTGCCTGGCGGTGGATTCGAGCTGCGTGGTGCCGATGTCCCTCTTCGAGAAGCGGGAGTACGCGGCTTATACCATCCGCCCGAAGATCACCCGGCTGCTGCCGAAATACCTGAAGCCGCTGGAGACCGTTGCGCTGCGGAAGAAGTACCGGCTGCCGGCCCCGGAATTCCACACCCGGGTGAGCGCCGCGTCCATACCGAAGCTGGTGGCCGGATGCGACATCGACCACTCCGTTCCGCCCTCGACGGCGTTCCGCGGCGGCAGGGTGGAGGCGGAGCGGCGCCTGCAGCTGTTCCTGGCAGAAAGGTTGTACCGTTACGCCAGCGAGAAGAACCAGCCGACGGCGCGGGCGGTTTCGGACCTCAGTCCCTATCTGCATTTCGGGCAGATCTCGGCGCTGGAGGTGGCGCTGGCGGTGAAGGCTTACGCCGCCGAGCACAAGCTGATGGCGGAGGAATTCCTGGAAGAGCTGATCGTACGGAGAGAACTGGCCTTCAACCATGCCAGGCACGCGCCCACGCCCGGCTCCCTGGCGCTGCTGCCGGAGTGGGCCCGGCAAAATCTTGACCGCCACAAGGACGACCGTCGATCCCCCTCATACGGGCGAGAGCCGTTCGCCGAGGCGCGCACCCACGACCGCTTGTGGAACGCCACCCAGACCGAGATGCTGCGCCGCGGCAAGATCCACGGATATTACCGCATGTACTGGGGCAAGAAGATCGTCGAATGGTCGCCAAGCGCCGAGGAGGCTTTCGACACCATGGTGGAGATTCACGACCGCTACGCCCTGGACGGGCGGGATCCGAACACCTACGCCAATGTCCTGTGGTGCTTCGGCCTGTTCGACCGGCCCTTCGCCGGGCGTCCGGTGTTCGGGACCATCCGTTACATGTCTTTGGAGGGAATGCGGAGAAAGACCAACGTGGACGGCTACGTCCGCGAGATGGAGGGAGCGGCATGAAGGTCGCCATTACGGGCGCCACCGGCCTGGTCGGCAGGCGGCTGTCGGAACGGCTGGCCGCGGAGGGCCATACGGTATACGGGCTGAGCCGTTCGGCGCCGCGCCAGGCCGGGGCCTTCAGCAACGTGTTTGCCTGGGATGCGGAGGAGGCGCCGCCACCGGAGCAGGCGCTGGCGGGAATGGATGCGGTGGTCCACCTGGCGGGCGAGACCATCTCGCAGCGCTGGACCCCGGACGCCAAGCGCCGGATCCGTGACAGCCGGGTGGCAGGCACACGCCGCCTGATCGAGGGGTTGTCCACAGTCTCGCGCCGGCCCGCCGTCCTGGTATCCGCATCGGCGATCGGCTATTACGGGTCGAGGGGCGATGAGACCCTGACGGAGAGCGCGCCGCCCGGGCAGGGTTTCCTGGCCCAGGTCTGCCAGGAATGGGAGAACCAGGCCATGCTGGCGGAGTCGCTGGGCATGCGGGTGGTGCGGCTGCGCACCGGCATGGCGTTGTCAGCAAAGGGCGGAGCGCTGCCACGCATGCTGCCCCCGTTCAAAGCCGGGCTGGGCGGCCGCCTGGGCTCGGGCGACCAGTGGGTTTCCTGGATCCACCTGGAGGACCTCGCGCGGCTGATCGGGTTCCTGCTGGACCATACGGTTTCGGGGCCGGTCAATGCGACCGCGCCCAACCCGGTGACCAACGCCGCCTTTACGAAGGTGCTGGCCGGAGTGCTGCGGCGGCCGGCACTTTTCCCCGTTCCGCGTTTCGCTCTTCGGGTGATGTTCGGCGAGATGGCCGGGATCCTCCTGGACAGCCAGCGGGTGATACCGGCGGCGGCCGGGAGCGCCGGTTTCGAGTTCCAATACCCGGAAGTCGAAGCGGCCTTGACCACTCTGCTGGGCGGATAGGCCGGGACGGCCCGGAAGCGACGGGGCCCGGCCGCATGATTTGCTAAAATAAGGGAGTTATGGCAATCCCCAACGTCAAGCGCTTCCGGCCCTTCTGCCCCACGTGCAACGAATCCTTCACGTTGATGGCGATGCTGCCCAAGGACACTGACGTAGACGCCTACCTGGCGGACGCCGTAGCCCGCCACGACCACAAGGCTTACCAGGAATCCAAGCAGCAGCACTTCAAAGTGCGCGTCGGCCAGCAGAAGCAGCGGAAGAAGTAGCCTAGAGCCGGGTCTTCAGATTCTGCAAGGCCCGGAGTCCCTCCTGCGCCACCTCGCTGTCCGAATCCCGGCTCAGAATCTCCAATGCCGCAACCGAATCCTTGCCGCCGCTGCGGGCCATGACCCGGGCCAGGCGAATCTTTTCGTCCTTGGTTCCGCGCTCCATGGCCGGATAAAGCTGGGCCCGCACGGCCGGGTCACGCGCCACCTCCACCAGGAAGGCGAAGGCCTCCCCACCGCGCGCACTGGAGTTCAACGAGTTCACCAGCAACTGCAGCGGACTGAATTCGGACATCTCGGTTTTGCCCGACATCACCAGGGCGAAGGCCAGAGAGAGTCTCGGGGAGATCTTCCTTTCCTCCTGAAAGGCCTGCTCAAGCACCGGGAGATCGGCCTTGTTTTTCAGGCGGGCGAAGCCTTCCGCCGCGGCGCCGCGCAGTCCTTCGTCGCGGTCGCGCAGGTAGCGGCTGTAGACCTCGCGGCTGGATTCGTCCGGAAGCATGGCCAGGGCGGTAAGGGCGGCCCGGCGGATCTTGTTATTGCGGGCGCGCTCCACGACTCCTTTCAGATCGGGCACTGCCTCCCGGTTCTGCAGCAGGCCGGTGGTTTCCAGTGCGGCAATCTGCACACGCTCGTCGAGATCGCGCAGCAGAAACTGGATTCGGGGACCCACGGATTGATCGCGGATTTTCTGGAACGCGATGAGCGACTCGTAGATCACCAGCGAGTTCTTCGAGCGCACGGCCTCCACCAGGTCGGGCACGGCGGCCTGCCCGCGCAGTACTCCCAGGGCGCGCGCGGCGTTGGCTCGGGAATCCATGCTGACGCCGCCGCGCGCCAGCTTGCCCAAAGCCTGGATCACTTCCGGCCGCGGCTTGATGTAGGGGTCGATGACCTGGTCGTTGGTGTCAGTGAAGCGTCCCCGGATGTTGGAACCGACGCGGCGGATGGATGCCGTCAGTCCGCTGCGCACGTAGCCTGGCAGATAGAAGTTCACCAGTCCGTCGGTGGCCCGGATCTGGACCTCGGGATCGGTGTCCAGCGTCGCCTGAATCAGCGGGTCGAGGCTGCGCTGCGTGCCGATTTCGACGATCTGCTTCACCGCCTCCACACGCACCTCGAGGTCCGGGTTCTTCAGATACTGCTCCAACTGGGGTATGGCGTTGGCCCCGCCCCTGGCGACTTCGCGTACATCTTTTGGAGTCTGAGCCAGGGCCGGGATCAGAAGCGCGAAGACGAGAGCAAACGAAAAGGGGTTAGCCGACATACTACTTACAAAGTAGCATGCGATCCGGGCCGGGCTTGAGCGGGCGCGGCCGGGCAGAGCCGTCAGCGGACGATGTCGATCTTCACCTGGCGGGGAATCAGCCCGGCTTCGAATCCGAGGTCGAGCAGTTTCTGCGCGGCGGCCGGCACCTGGTCGCCGCAGTCCAGCGTGTAGTGGTTGACGTACATGCCCACGAACTTCTCCGCCAGCCGCGCCTCCATGTCGCGCGCGAACTGCAGGGCGTACGCCAGCGCCTCTTCGTGGTTGCCCAAAGCGTACTGGATGCTCTCGCGCATCATGCGGCAGCATTCCGCCTGGATGTCGGGAGGGAGGGACCGGAGCAGGGCGTTGCCGCCGAGCGGCAGCGGCAGGTTCCACTTGGCCTTCCACCAGCGACCCAGATCGAGCACGCGCAGGAAACCGCTCTGGTCGTAGGTCAACTGGCCTTCGTGAATCACCAGGCCGGCATCGGCGGAGCGCTCGCGCACGGCGTCCAGAACTTTGTCGAACGGCACGACGAGCGGAACGAAATCGGGTTCGAACAAACGGAAGACCAGGTAGGCGGTAGTCAGGGTGCCGGGGACTGCGATCTTCCTGCCCTTCAGGTCTTCGGGTTCCAGATGACGCGTCGAAACCACCAGCGGCCCGTATCCGTCCCCGACGCTCGAGCCGTACGCCATCAGGGCGTACTTGTCCGCCACGTAGGGATACGCGTGATAGGAAATCGCCGTCAGTTCATAGCATCCCTCGGTGGCCTTGCGGTTCAGGCTCTCGATGTCCTCCAGGACGTGCCGGAAGGTGATGAGCGGCGAACGGATCTTTCTGGTGGCGAGAGCGTAGAACATGAACGCGTCGTCCGAGTCCGGGCTGTGGGCGCTCACAAGTTCCCTGGGGACGGTGGAAGGCTTCATACAAGTTTTTTCAATCTACCACCGGGCTCGACGCGGGTTCAAGTCTGGAAATCGGCTTCAGGAAGGAAGGACCTAAAAATACGAGGGGGCGGAGCGACCGCGACTTGTGAACTCAAAGATCGTGTTGCCAGCCATCGGTCTGCGCATAACGCGCGGCGCGACTTCCGCGCTATATCTCCGGCCGGTCGCGGTCTTTTAACTGCCTGTTCACTTGCCGCGGTGCGTCCGCCCCATTTCTGAGTACGGCTCTATATACACCTCCCTCCCAGCCTCGCGGCTGGGCCAGCGGCATAAGCCTCAGAAACTAGTTTCTACTTGCATTCTGGCCCCATGCTCCGGCGATGTCAATAGTCCGTTGGTGCGAGGACGCACCGCCGAGTCCCGGAACTTCGGGTCCCTAGACCCCTATACCTTCCCAGTACCTTGGGGAGTTGCGAATTGCCCGGCGAACCGGGAGGCCGGTTTGCGCTGCCCGCGCTTTCGAGCTAAACTCTCTTTTTCTCCGATTGATTTCGGAGTGCACCTCGAGGTGTCCGCTTGACTCTCGCCTTTATCGATTACGCAATTCTCGCCTTGTACTTCCTCTTCGTCCTGGGCATCGGATGGCGCCTGCGCAAGAGGATGACCAGCAGCGGCGAATTTCTGATGTCGGGCCGCTCGGTCCCGGTATGGATCACCAGCCTGGCCTTCGTGGCCGCCAACCTGGGCGCGCAGGAACTCATCGGCATGTCGGCCTCCGGCGCCAAGTACGGGATCATGACGGCTCACTTCTACTGGCTGGGCGCCATCCCGGCCATGATTTTCGTGGGCGTCTTCATGATGCCGTTCTATTACGGCAGCCGGGCCCGCTCGGTCCCGGAATATCTGAAGCTGCGCTTCGACGAAAAGACCCGCGGGTTCAACGCCCTGACCTTCGCGGTGATGACCATCTTCTCGTCCGGCATCTCGATGTACGCGCTAGGCCTGCTGTTCCAGTTCCTGCTGGGGTGGAGTTTCACCGCCTCGGTCCTGCTCTCGGCCTGCATTGTGCTGGTCTACACCTTTCTGGGCGGCCTCACCAGCGCCATCTACAACGAGGTGCTGCAGTTCTTTCTGACGGTGGTGGGATTCGCGCCGCTGGCCATCCTGGCCGTGTGGAAGGCGGGCGGATGGGAGGGCATCTCCTCGCGGCTGCCGGCCGTGATGACGCACAGCTGGAAGTACATGGGAAGCGCAGCCGAGAACCCCATGGGGGTGGACTGGTTCGGCATGGTGGCGGGGCTGGGTTTCGTTCTCTCCTTCGGCTACTGGTGTACGAACTTCCTGGTGGTGCAGCGGGCCATGGCGGCCGATTCCATGTCCGGCGCCCGGCGCACGCCGCTGTTCGGGACCTTCCCCAAGATGCTCATCCCCTTCATCGTGATCGTGCCCGGCATCGCCGCGCTGGCCCTGGCCCAGATGGGGGTGGGCTATGTGCTGCCGGTGAAGGGAGACAGCTACGATTACGATCAGGTGCTCACCACGCTGATGGCCCAGTTCTACCCCTCCGGCATGCTCGGCGTCGGCCTCACCGCCCTGATGGCCTCTTTTATGTCCGGCATGGCCGGCAACGTCACGGCCTTCAACACGGTGTGGACCTATGACATCTATCAGAGCTACATCCGCCGGGAGGCGCCCGATGCCCACTACCTCTGGATGGGACGGGCGGCCACCATATTCGGCGTGGCTCTCTCCATTGCGGCGGCCTACCTGGCCCGGTCCTACAACAACATCATGGACCTGTTGCAGTTGGTCTTCGGGATGGTGAACGCGCCGCTGTTCGCGACCTTCCTGCTGGGCATGTTCTGGAAGCGGGCGACCGGGCATGGCGCTTTCATCGGCCTGCTTTCCGGAACGGCGGCCGCGGCCCTGACCCACGGCCTGACTCTGGCCGAACACAAGGGCGCCTGGATCGCCAACCTGCAGGAATTTCGCTCCACCATGGCGCAGAATTTCTGGGTCGCCATTTTCGCCTGGACCACCTGTTTCGTGGTCACCATCCTGGTGAGCCTGGCGACGCGCCCGCGCCCCGTGGACGAGCTGAAAGGCCTGGTGTATGGGCTGACACCGCTGCCCAGGGACGACGCCGCCTGGTGGGCGCGGCCGGCTCCGGTCGCCATGGCGGCAGGTGTGTTGCTGGTGATTCTCAACGTCATCTTCTGGTAAAGCGAATGCTGGATCTGCGAATTCCCTCGGGCTGGTTTTTCACCATTCTGGGCGGGCTGCTGACCGCCATCGGGGTCTTCTCGCCCGGCTTGCGGGCTCCCCTCACCGAAGTGAACGTCAATCTCTATTCGGGCCTGAGCATGCTCCTGTTCGGAGCGGTGCTGCTGGGTCTGGCCCGGAGGGCCAAATGATCGCGAGTTTCCGTGAGCGCTTCGGCTATGGGGACGGTGTGCGCGTCTTTCGCGCTCCCGGCCGTGTCAACCTCATCGGCGAGCACACCGACTACAACCTGGGGTTCGTTCTTCCGGTGGCGCTGGAGATGGCCTGCTTCGCGGCCTCGGCGCCTTCCCGGGACGGGCGCTTCCGCGTTTACTCCGAAAACCGAAACGCGTCCCGGGAATGGGCCGCCGGGGAAGTGGCCTCCCTCAAACCGTCGAAGGACTGGTCAGACTACGTGGCCGGCGTGATGCAGCAGGTGCTGGCCGCGGGTTTCGCGGTCGAACCCTGTAATCTTTACGTCCGCAGCACGGTGCCGGAGGGGGGCGGGCTGAGTTCGTCGGCCGCGCTGGAGGTTTCCACCGCCCTGGCCCTGCTGGCCGGCCGGCCCATCGATCCGCTCGAACTGGCCAAGCTGTGCCGCCGGGCGGAAGTCGAATTCGTGGGCATGCCCTGCGGCATCATGGATCAGTACATCTCGGTTTTCGGGAGGGAACACGCGGCGGTCAGGATCGATTGCCGCAGCCTGGAGAACGAAATCGTGCCCCTTCCGGAGGTCGAGATCCTGGCGGTGAACACCATGGTGAAGCATGAACTGGGCCAGTCGGCGTACCGGCAGCGCGTGCAGGAATGCCGCACCGCCGTGGAAGCCGTCGGCGGGGTCGAGAGCTTGCGCGACGTGGACCTCCCGCGGCTGGAGGCGGCCGCGGCCCGCATGCCGGAAACCGTGTTCCGCCGGGCGCGCCACGTGGTCACGGAGGACCAGCGGGTGCTGCGCTTCGTGGAGGCCTCGCGGCGCAACGACCTTGCGGAGATGGGCCGCCTGTTCGTCGCCTCTCACCGCAGCCTCCAGCACGATTACGAGGTCAGTTGCGCGGAGCTGGATTTCCTGGTGGACGCGGCCCTGGAGATCGAAGGGGTATTCGGCGCCCGCATGACCGGCGGCGGCTTCGGCGGCTGCACGGTCAACCTGGTCCGGCCGGACAAGGCCGCTTCGTTTCGCGCCGCGATTGCCGTTGCCTATCGCGGCCGCTTCGGGATCGATCCGCGCATCTACTCCTGCCGGCCGGCGCGGGGCGCGGGCGAAGCGGCCAGCCCGGAAAAATAGCCGAGAGGATTCCGCGCGGCGGGGAACTATCGGATTAAAGCAGGAATGTTCCTCCCAGGGCGCTCCCTCCGCGCCCTTCCTCCCTCTCCGGACTTGTGGCGCGGCCCGGAGAGTCCCTTTCTCCGGGTTCTGTTGTTATGAGACATGGGGCCGGCGTCCCAGGGGAAGGGCCATCCCCCGTATCGATACCACTTTGGCCGCGCTGCTCCGTGTGAGATCCATCGGCTGATCCCGTGCCTGCTGACAGGGCATGAAGGGCGGCGGGTGCGGCACAATCGCGCCCGCCTGGAGAAATCTATGGATGACGACTGGCTATAATAGTCTACAATCGAAGATTCGGAGAATCGCATCTGATATGTCACACTCCAGCTCCCGTCGCGACTTCCTGGCCGCCGGCCTGGCCCTGCCTGCCGCCGGCCTGAACACCCTGCCGGCCCGGCCGCTGGCCGGCTCTTCGGCCCCGGCCGGAATCCCGCTCCGTTATCGAACCATCGGCAAGACCGGGCTGAAGGTCACCGAGATGGGCTTCGGCTGCATGATCACTTCGGATCCCAGCGTGATCGAGAAGGCCGCCGACCTGGGCATCAACCTGTTCGACACGGCGCGGGTCTACGGCGGAGGCAACAACGAGCGCATGGTGGGCGCGGCGCTCAAGTCCCGGCGGAAGAACCTGGTGCTGGCCAGCAAGTCCAGGTCGGCCACCCGCCAGGCGGCGCTCGAGGACCTGGAAACCAGCCTGAAGGAACTCCAGACCGACTACCTGGACATCTGGTACCTGCACAACAAGACCAAGGCCTCCGACGTCAGCGACGAGCTGATGGAGGCGCAGCGCATGGCCAGGCAGCAGGGCAAGATCCGCTTCGCCGGAATCAGCACCCACATCGGGCACGAGGAGGTATTCTCCGCCGCCATCAAGGCCCGTCACTTTGACGTGATCCTGACCTCGTACCACTTCGCCATGGACCCCGGCGTCGACCAGCTCATCCGGAACGCCAAGAACGCGGGGATCGGGATTGTGGCCATGAAGGTGATGGCGGGCGGCTTCCGCAAGTCCCCCTACTATCCTTCCGACGACAACACGCGCAGCCGTCTCTCCAAGGAAGGCGCCATGCTGGCGGCCTTGAAGTGGGTTCTGCGGAACCCCAACGTGGATACGGCCATTCCCAGCATCATCGACATGGACCAGCTGGACGAGGACCTCAAGGCCATGGCCGCGCCGTTCACCCCGGCGGACGACAAGCTGCTGGCTGCGCACCTGGATTACATCCGCCCGCGCTATTGCCGCATGTGCGACCGCTGCGGCGGCGCCTGCCCGCAGGGCCTGCCGGTGGCCGACATGCTGCGCTTCCTGATGTACGCGGAAGGCTACGGCCAGTTCTCACTGGGCCGGGAGCACTTCAAGGAGCTGCCCGCGGCCATCCAGCAGGTGCGCTGCGCCGACTGTTCCGGCTGCGCCGTGCAGTGTCCGAACGGGGTGCAGGTGGCCCAGCGGCTGATCCGGGCGCAGGAACTGTTCGCCTGAGCGGCAACTGTCAGGCGCTCAGGACCCCAGGTAGCGGGCGTAGAGGCTGCGCGCCAGCCCCACGTCGGTCGTGCCCTTGATGATAGCCCGGCCGTCGGCGAACACCGTGATTTCATAAGGCTGGGGGAAGAACCGCAGGGCGAAGTCGTTGGCCCGCACTTCGCCCAGCGGCGCCAGCCGGGCCTTCAGCTCCTGCAGGTCCAACGGGCGGGCCCGCTGGTGGATCTGCACCGCGTTCCTGCCGCACAAGCTGATGGGCGGGCGCTCCCTGCCTTCCAGGTAGGTGAAGCGGCGTTTTCCGCAAGCCCGGCATTGGGGATCCGGCGGGGGCACGGCGAAGTTGCGGATCGCGAGATCCCAAACATCCAGGGTCGTCAGGCGCAGGGGCGCGGCGTCGTGCCCCTCTACGAGGATCCGCAGCGCCGCAGCCACCTGAAGAGAAGCCACCGCCGAGGTAATTGCATTGAGGACACCGGCCGTCTCGCAGGTCGGCTGAGGTCCGGCGGGAGGCTCGGGATAGAGACAGGCGTAGCATGCCGCCCGGCCGGGGACCACCGGCATGGCCAGGCCGTACGAGCCCAACGCCGCGCCGTGAACCCAGGGCTTGCCGGCGGCAACCGAATAATCGTTCACCAGGTAGCGGGTTTCGAAGTTGTCTGTCCCGTCCAGAATCAGGACCGAGTCACCCAACAAATCCTCGATGTTGGCGGGAGTCAGGTCGGCGATCACTCCTCGGACACGCACGCCGGAGTTGATGGAAGCGATGCGCCGCTCGGCGGCCGCGGCCTTGGGGAGAGCCTGGGCGGCGTCTTCCTCCTCGAACAGCCACTGGCGCTGCAGGTTACTGGTTTCCACGTAGTCGCGGTCGATGACCGTCAAAAAACCGACTCCGGCACGGGCCAGCGACCCGGCCTGGAAGCTGCCCAGCGCGCCGCAGCCGACGATGGCGACGCGCGCTTCCAGCAGCCGTTCCTGGCCTTCCTCACCGATCCCTGGAAAAAGGATCTGGCGCGAGTAACGCTCCCGGTCCCCTGGTGTCATTTGTTCCTGATGGTAACAAACCTGCTTTGCGGCTCGTAGGCTATCATGAGGGTGGTGCGTCGTCTCGGGGCTTGGCTGTGCCTGCTGTGCGTTCCGGCGTGGTTTCGACTGTTCGCCGCCGCCGAAGATTACGAGGGCAAGCGTATCGTCACGATCCAGTTTGAGCCGCCCGACCAGCCCCTGGAACCGGCCGAATTGTACGAAATCCTGCCGTTCCGGAAGGACCAGCCCCTGCACATGACCGACGTGCGCGCCGCCATCGACCGCCTGTTCGCCACCGGGCGCTATGAAGACATCCAGGTGGGCGCGGAACCGGCCAATGGAGGGGTGGCGGTGAAGTTCTACACGACCCCCAGTTGGTTTATCGGCCGGGTGTCGGTGGAAGGGAATGTTTCGGAACCTCCCAACCCGGGCCAGCTCTCCAATGCCACGCGGCTGGAGCTCGGCCAGCCCTATTCCGACGAAAAGGCCCAGCAGGGCGTCGAGGGCGCCAGGAACCTTTTGGAGGCGAACGGTTATTACGAGAGCAGCATCCAGCCTCGTTTTTACTATGACCAGGCTCACCAGCAGGTGCATCTGCGCTTCGAAATCGACAGCGGCAAGCGCGCCCGCTTCGCCCCTCCCGTCATTGCAGGCGACCTGAAGGTGCCGCCGGAGAAGATCATCTCGGCCACGAAGTGGCGCCGGTTTCTGATCGGGACCTGGAAGCCGGTAACGCAGTCCCGGGTGCAGCGCGGCCTGTACGGTATCCGCCAGATGTACCAGAAACAGGACCGCCTGATGGCCAAGGTGCGGCTGACCTCCGTGAATTTCGACCGCGACTCCCGGCGGGTCCGGCACAGCCTGGAGATCGACGCGGGACCCCAAGTGGAGTTGCGCACATTCGGCGCCAAGATCTCGGACAAGCGCCTGCGGCAATACGTCCCCATTTACGTGGAAGGGACCGTGGACCGCGACCTGCTGGTGGAGGGCGCCCGGAACCTGCGCAATTACCTCCAGGGCGAAGGCTACTACCATGCCGAGGTGGTTTTCAAGGAACAGCGGATCGGGAACCGGGACCGGGCAACCATCGACTTTCTGATCAATCCCGGCCGGCGGCACAAGCTGACACACATAGAGTTCAAGGGCAACCGCTATTTCGATACCGAGACGCTTCGCGAGCGCATGTACCTGACGCCGGCCTCGTTCCTGCAGTTCCGGCGCGGGCGCTACAGCGAGAGCTACCGGCGCCAGGACGAGGAGACCATAGCCAACCTGTATCGCTCCAACGGCTTTCGGGACGTGCAGGTGAGCACCACGGTGATCAGCAACTACCAGGGCCAGTCGGAACAGATCGCGGTGGCGTTCGAGATCCAGGAGGGGCCCCAGTGGCGGGTGGCCAGTCTGGATGTGAGCGGCATCGAACAGGAAGGGGCCAAGTCGCTCGTCCAGACCCTCAGCTCCACCGCCGGGCAGCCGTTCAGCGAGTTCAATGTGGCTTCGGACCGCGACACCCTGCTGGCCTACTACTACTCGCAGGGATTCCCGGATGCCACCTTCGAGTGGAACTCCTCGCCCGCGGCAGGAGACCACGAGGTGAACCTGCGGTTTGCGATCCGGGAGGGAAACCGGCAGTTGGTGCGGCAGGTGCTCTACGGCGGCCTCGAGACCACCCGGCCGAGCCTGGTGAACAAGAACCTGTTTGTCAACCCCGGAGACCCGCTCTCCCCCCTGCGGATGGCGGATACGCAGCACCGCTTATACGACCTGGGGGTCTTCGCCAAGGTCGACATGGCCGTCCAGAATCCGGAGGGCTTTACACCGCGGAAGTACGTGCTCTACGAGATGGAGGAGGCCAGCCGCTATTCCATCACCGGCGGGCTGGGAGCGGAGCTGGCCCGCATCGGCGGCTGCCGCGACTGCCTTCAGTCGCCCGGCGGGGACACCGGATTCAGCCCGCGCGTCTCCTTCGATGTCTCGCGTCTGAACCTGTGGGGCGTGGGCCACTCCATCAGCTTCCGCAGCCGCCTCTCCACCCTGCAGCGCCGCGGCCTGATCAACTACTCGGCGCCCCGCTACCGCAACGTCGAGGGCCGCGACCTCTCCTTCACCGCCCTGTACGACCATTCGCGCGACGTCCGCACCTTCACCTCCCGCCGGCAGGAGGTCTCGGTTCAGCTTTCGGAAAGGCTTTCCAAGCCGACTACCGCGCTGTTCCGCTTCAGCTACCGGCGGGCCAGCGTGTCGAACCTGGTGATCCAGCCGCTGCTGGTGCCGCTGCTGGCGCAGCCCGCCCGTATCGGCATGTTCTCCGGCAGTCTCATTCAGGACCGGCGCGACGACCCCGCCGACCCGCACCGGGGCATATACAACACGCTGGACCTGGGGCTGGCCTGGCGCTATTTCGGTTCGCAGCGCAGCTTCTCCCGCGGCCTGGGCCGCAACGCCACCTATCACCGCATCGGGAAAAGGATGGTGCTGGCGCGCGAACTTTCGCTGGGTTTCATCTTCCCCTTCCGGCTTCCCCGGGACATCACCGATCCGTCCGAGGCGATCCCCTTTCCGGAGCGGTTTTTCGCCGGCGGCGCCAACTCGCACCGCGGCTTTCCGGAAAACCAGGCAGGCCCCCGGGAGGCCATCACCGGCTTTCCTCTGGGCGGCAACGCCCAGCTCTTTCACCAGACCGAGCTGCGCTTCCCGTTCATCGGTGAGAACATCGGGGCGGTGCTGTTCCATGACGCCGGCAACGTTTACTCGAAGCCGGGCGACATCTCCTTCCGCTTCAAACAGCGCGACGAGCAGGATCACAACTACATGGTGCACGCGGTGGGCTTCGGCATCCGCTACCGGACGCCGGTGGGCCCGGTTCGCGTCGACCTCGCCTACAGCATCAACCCGCCCCGCTACTTCGGCTTTGAGGGCGACCTGGCCGAGCTGATCCGCTGCGGCCCGGTCGGCTCGCCGACCGCTTGCGAGAGCACCCGGCGGCGCATCAGCCACTTCCAGTTCTTCTTCTCCATAGGACAGACCTTCTGATGACGCTCCGCCTCGCCCTGCTGCTGCCCCTGGCCCTCGCGGCCTCTCGCGGGGAGATCATCGACCGCATTGCGGTGGTGGTGGGGACCAGCGTGATCACGGCCAGCGAGATCGAGCGCGAGCTGCGGCTGACCGCCTTCCTCAACGGGGACAAGCTGGACTTCAGCCCGGAGACGAAGCGCAAGGCCGCCGACCGGCTGGTGGAGCAAAGACTCATCCGCCGGGAGATGGAGCTGAACCGCTACCCCGGGCCGGAGCCGGCCGGGGCCGACCGCCTGCTCGAGGACGTCCGGAAGACCCGCTTTTCCGATCAAGCCGGGTATCAGAAAGCGCTTGAGGAATACCAAATCAGCGAAGCCGACTTGAAAGCGCACTTGTTCTGGCAGTTGACTGCCCTGCGGTTCATTGAAATGCGGTTCCGGCCCGGAATCCAGATCCCGGAGGAGGAGATCGAGGAGGAGCTGGCCCGCCGCAATCCCCTGGCTGCCAACACGCCCACCCGTCCGGTCAGCGCCGAGGACCGCCGGGCGCAGGTGGAAGAAGAACTGGTGCAGCGCCGCCTGGATCAGTACCTGGACCAGTGGCTCAGGAACGCGCGCGAGCGGACCCGTCTCGAATACCGAAAGGAGGTCTTCCGATGAGCCGCGGGAGAAAGATCGCCCTGATCGCGGCCGGATCGCTCCTGGGCCTGGTTCTCCTGCTGGTGGTCTCCGCTTTCGTGATCGCCCAGACGGACTGGTTCCGCCAGTTGGTCCGCAGCCGTATCGTGCGCGAGGTCGAGACGGCCACCGGCGGCCGCGCGGAGATCGGGTCTTTCGATTTCGACTGGCGGTTCCTGAGGGCCACAATCGACGGCTTCGTGATCCACGGCCTGGAGCCGGCCGGCAGCGCGCCGCTGTTTCGCGCCCGCCAGATCCGCGTGGAGTTGAAGATCGTCTCGGTATTCAAGCGCGCCGTCGACCTCGCCGGCCTGGATGTGGAGCAGCCCCAGGCCAACATCCTGGTCTTCGCGGACGGCCGCACCAACATCCCGGAGCCGAAGATCAAACGGCAGCGGGACAGGACCGCGCTGGAAACCATCGTGGACCTGGCCGTGCGCCGGTTCAATGTCAACGACGGCCTGGTGGTTTTCGATTCGCGCCGCACGCCATTTCACGCGCGGGGCGAGAATCTGCGCGCGCAGCTTTCCTACGATCCTGTCCAGACTCTCTATCGGGGCGAGGTTGCTTTTGCCCCACTGTACCTGGACCGCGGCGCCGAACTCCCGTTGGGGCTCAGAGCCGCGCTTCCGGTGGTGATCGACCAGGACCGCATCGAGGTGAACCAGGCGCGTTTCGAATCCGCCCGGTCAACCATCGTAGTTTCCGGCGCGATCGAGAACATGAAAGCGCCCCGCGGTTCGTGGCGGGCGAACGCCCGCCTTGCGCTGGACGAATTCGCGCGGCCGCTGCGGCTGCAGCTGCCTTTCCATCCGCAGGCGGCGCCGCCGCTCGAAGCCGAGATTCACCTCAACCTGGCGGACGAGCAGTGGCGGGTGGCGAGTGCGCGGCTGGGATTCGGCGCTTCAAACCTGGAGGCCTCGGGCATGATCCGGGACTTCAGCGGCCCGTCCGGGACCTTGGAGTTCAATGCCCGGGTGGCGCTGAACGAACTCGGCCGCCTGCTGAGGCTGGAGGGCCGGCCCGAAGGCCTTGTGCAGGTGGGGGGGACGGCCCGATTCGACGGAACGAAAGAATACACCGTGGAAGGCAAGCTGGCCGCGCGGGACGTCTCGGTGACCCAGGATGGACGCCGGTTCAGCGGCCTGTCGGCCACCTCGAAGCTGGAGGTCCGGCCGGGCCGGATCGAGCTCGACGGGCTGCGTGCCTCCGCCTTCGACGGGGCTTTCACCGGCCAGGCCGTGCTCGAGCGCATGGCCACCCTACGGGTGGACGGGCAGGTAGACAGCATGCAGCTGGAAGCCCTGCTGAGCGCCGCCGGCGCCGGGGAAAAGAGCCGAAACTGGAGCGGCCAGGTCTCCGGGCCGGTTCACTTCGAGGCCAACCTGAAAGGGCGCGGGAAAAATGAGTTCGTGGTGCGGGCGGACGTAGGGGTAACTCCCGGAACCGGCCCGCTCCCCGTCTCGGGGCGGGTGAAGGTGGACTACGATTCGCGGCGGGAAACCGTGGAGATTTCTTCCACGCACCTCTCCCTGCCTCACACCCGTGTGGATGTTTCCGGTTCCCTGGGCCGGCGGATCGACGTTCGCCTGGCGTCCACCGACTTGAACGACCTGCTGCCGCTCTTGCGGTCCATTTCGCCCGGCGCTCCCGCCGCTCTGCCCGTGAGCCTGCGGGGAGGCACGGCGACGTTCGAGGGAGCGCTCTCGGGACGGTTCGAATCGCCGGTCGTGGACGGGCGCATCGTAATCACGGATTTTGCCCTCGAGGGACGCCAGTTCGACCGCTTGACGGCCTCGGTTCACGCCACTCCGGCGGGCCTGAGCGTTCAGGACGCCCTTTTGACACGGGGCCAGTTGCAGGTTCAACTGGCCGCCAGCCTGGGTCTCCGGAACTGGAGGCCGCAGCCGGACTCGCCGCTGACGGGCACGGCATCGTTCCGAAATGCGGGGCTGGCGGAGCTGGCTGCGCTGGCCGGGTATGCCGGAAGCGGTTTCAGCGGCACCGCCGCCGCTACGCTGACCGCCGCGGGCACTTACGGCAGCCCGCGAGCGGCCGCCGGTTTTTCCGTGGAAAAGGGGACCCTCTTCGAGGAGCCGTTCGACCGCATCGAGGGAAAGGCGGCGTATGCCGGCAGCACGCTCGAAGTTCCCGAACTGCGCGTTCAGTCCGGCCCGGCCCGGCTGGACCTGGCCGCCACCTACACGCACGCAGCCGGCAATCTCCGGAATGGCCGCCTGCAGTTCCGCCTCAACAGCAACCCCATCGAGATGGCCAAGTTTCCCCCGCTGATGCGGCGATGGCCGGGAGTGGCGGGCGTGCTCCAGGTCGCAGCGCAGGGAACCGCCGGCGTGGGCGCGGCCGGGGCCGGTCCCGTGGTCCGGTTGACCGGCCTGGACGGCAGCGTGAAAGCGCGCAAGGTCACCTTGAACGAAATGGCTTTCGGCGACCTGACGTTGGTGTCCGAGACCCAGGCAGGGGTTCTGAACTTCACCCTGGATTCCGACTTTGCACGGTCCACCCTACGGGGCCAGGGAACCTGGCGCCTGTCCGGCGACTATCCGGTGGACGCCAAAGTGGAATTTTCCCAGGTACGGTACTCCGCGGTTCGCCAGTGGCTGCGGGTTAAGGCGGCGCCGCGCGCCGGTTTCGACGCCATCGCCCAGGGGGTGCTCACTGTCCATGGCCCCGCCTTCCGGCCGGAGAAGCTGCAGAGCCTGCTGGAAGTCAGCCGCTTCGAGGCGGGCCCGGGAGCCGAGGGGCCGGGGAACAGGCTGGCGCGCACCACTTTGCGGAACGACGGTTCCATCGTCCTGGCCCTGGAGGGATCGGCCATTCGCGTCAAACGCGCCAGGCTGATCGGCCCGCAGACGCAACTCGAGATGAGCGGGGCCATCGCCCTGCAGCAGAAGAACCCGCTCGACCTCAAGATCAAAGGGCAGGCCAGCCTGAACATCGTGCAGGATTTCTACCCGGAAGTGTTCGCCGACGGCAATGTGGGGCTGGCGGCAACGGTGCGCGGCGCCTGGTCGTCGCCTCTGATTGGCGGGCGCCTGGAGCTGAAGGACGCCTCCGTGAACCTGCCCGATTTTCCCACCGGCATCTCCAACGCGAACGGGGTGATCCTTTTCGACGGCTCCCAGGCCACCATACAGCAGTTGCAGGCGGAGAGCGGGGGCGGCAAGGTGACGGTGAGCGGTTTTGCGGCCTATGGCGGCCCGACCATGGTATTCCGTCTCCAGACCGAGGCCGCCGAGGTGCGTATCCGCTATCCGGAGGGGCTCAGCACAACAGCCAACGCCAACCTGGTGTTGACCGGCACCACCGAGCGCAGCACCCTGACCGGCACGGTCACCATCACCCGCACGGTTTTCCAGCCCCGCTCGGACTTCGGAACCATTCTGGTGCAGACCGCCGAACCAGTGCGCACCCCGGCGGCCCGCAGGGGCTTCCTGGCGGGGCTGCGCTTCGACGTGAGCATGCAAACCGCCGCCGGTCTGCAACTGCAGACGGCGCTGGCCCGCGACCTGCAAGCCGAGGCCAACCTGCGCCTGCGGGGGACCGGCACCAACCCCTCGCTGCAGGGCCGCGTCAACATCACCCAGGGCGAGATTCTCTTTTTCGGCACCTCCTACGATATCCAGCAGGGCTCCATCAACTTCTACAACCCGGTGAAGATCGAGCCGGTGTTGAACATCGACCTGGAGACCCGCGCCCGGGGTGTGAACATCATCCTGAACGTGTCGGGGCCTATCAACCGCCTGAATCTGACCCACCGCTCGGACCCTCCGCTGCAGTTCTCGGAGGTAGTGGCGCTGCTGGCCACCGGCCGGACTCCGACTTCCGACCCCGCGCTGGTGGCCCGCCAGAACCTGCAGCCTCAGACCTGGCAGCAGATGGGCGCTTCCAGCCTGCTGGGCTCGGCCATCGCCAATCCCATCGCCGGACGGCTGCAGCGCTTCTTCGGAGTCAGCCGCCTGAAGATCGACCCCAGCATCTCGGGTGTGGAAAATAACCCCCAGGCGCGCCTGACCCTGGAGCAGCAGATTACCCGTGACATTACCTTCACTTACATCACTAACCTGTCACGAAGTAACTACCAGATCGTGCGCGTGGAATGGGCGGTCAACCGGGAGTGGTCGGTGGTGGCGCTACGGGAGGAGAACGGTCTGGTCGGATTGGATTTTCTGTACAAGAAGCGCTTCAAATAAAGGTCCGGTTGCGAGGAAGCTCACCCCGAGCGATTGAACCGTCCCAACCCGCAAACCTACAATGGTCTTAGGGAGGGGAACTAATGTCAACGCATCCATCCGCCATGGGCGCCACCATGGACCGGGTTGAGTCCAACGCCGAGCGTCTGGAGCAGCAGACCCGCGAGAAGACCGGTATGAGCGTGTTTCACTGGATGACCCTGGGTTCGATTGGCGCTTCCATCGCTCTTTTTGCCGCGGGAAAGAAGCACCTGGCCCTGTTCGTGGGACTGTGGCCGCCGACGTTCCAGGCGTTGAAGGCCGCCCGCAGGGGGTAGTGCCGCACAGTGCCGGATTGGGGCGGCGCCTGCTGCCTGCCCCAGTCCACCCCTCATCCGGGCCGTGAAATACCCCATGATAAAATAGGATCTTGCGAAAACCGGTTCGGGTAGTAACTGGCCTCTTTCTGACCCTCCTGGGACTTACAGGTCTGATTCTGCCCATCATGCCGGGCTGGGTCTTCCTGATCCCCGGCCTGCTGATTCTGGCCGAGTATTACCACCCCATCCGGCGCCTGGTGGAGTGGGCGAAGCGCAAGGCCGGACATTACGGTCCCACGCCCCCGGGCGGCTCTGCCCTACAATAGTTCGCATGGCGAACATCCCCGTGGGAAGCGCGCGCGAAGAGCAGTTGCTGGTGACCAGCGAGGTTGCCGTCGACTTCATGGGCGTGGAATCGGCCCGGGTCCTGGGAACGCCCTGGCTCATCGGCTACCTGGAAATGACCGCGCGCAATTTAGCCCTGCCTATGCTGGAAAGCGGCTTCGACACCGTGGGCACCCACGTCGACGTCCATCACCTGGCCGCAACTCCGGTGGGGATGAACGTGCGGCTTCGCGCCGAGGTCGTTTCCGTCGAGGACCGCAGAATCAACTTCAAAGTGGAAGCTTTCGACGAAGTGGAGAAGGTGGCGGAAGGAACCCACCAGCGGTTCGTCGTGAACACCGCCCGCTTCGGAGCCAGGGTGCAGGAGAAGGCCGCGCGGGCAAGCCAGTCCTGAACAGCAGTCAGCCATCAGCCGTCCGCCTTGCGGGCCGACAGCCCGATCCGTACCCACTGGAAGCGGATGTCGCCGCCGGGCATCGGGGTGATGGAAAAGGCGCGCACCGCTTCGGAGGGAGCTTCGAGGAAGAGGCGGCGGACCTCGCCGGCGGCCTGTCCGCGGCAGCCTCCCTTCTCCAGCCAATCCTGAAGAGTAATCGGCACGGACTCGCAGACCTCTTGCAGGCGCTCGATCGCGAAACCCGCGGCTGTCACCAAGGCTCTCCATTCCGCGAAGGTGTAGTTGCGGACGTGCGAGCCGTCCCGGAGAGCCTCCACGTGGTTATGCCAGGCATCCACTTCCGGCGCGCCGTCCGGTTCGGCGGTATCGGCGATCAGCAACCGGCCGCCGGGGCGCAGCACCCGGCAGGCTTCCGCCAGGAAGCGCGGCACGGAGAGAAAGTGGTGCGCCGCCAGGCGGCAGACAACGCCGTCGAACGCTTCCGGCGAAAAGGGGAGTTCCTCCGCTGTCCCGCATTGGAAGACCAGGTTGGCGAGTCCCGACGCCCGGGCACGCTCGCGCGCCTGGTCCAGCATGGCCTCGGAAACATCCAGGCCGGTGACCTCGGAAACCAGGGGACCGAAGGCCGCCGCCGTGAAGCCCGCTCCGGTGGCCACATCCAGCCACTTCTGCGACGGATCGCAGCCGGCTTTCTCCAGGAGCCAGGCCAGCGATTCTCCGCTCCACGCATTCCACTGGGCGTTGTAGTGTTTCGCCTGGCTGTCGAATTGTTGCCGCGACGTCCGGGGAGGCATGGCTCTCTCGATTATCCGCCTCCCGCAGCCCAATAAAAAAGGGCGCCCGTTGTGCGGGCGCCCGGAGACTGCAAGAAAGGGTGATGCTTGTCTAGAAAACGAACTTGAAACCGAGACGGATGTAGCGCGGACCCTGGAACTGGCTGGCCCAGTTGAAGTAGGGATTCCGGGTCAGGGAACCGTCCGCGTAGCCCGCGTTCAGCATTTGCTGGTAGTCGAAGCCCTTGAAGAAACTCTCCTGGGGCTCAAACGACAGGTGCTCGCCGTAGTCCGGGTGCACCAGGTTGGTGGACCGGGCCAGGACCGTGGACTGGTTGAAGAGGTTCGAGATGTTGGCTTCGAGCCGGATCTTGCGGGTTTCGCTGTTGGGCAGGGGCACTTCGTGATAAACCAGGAAGTCCGTCTGCGAGTAGACCGGAGTGCGGCCCAGGTCGCCGCGGCCGTCGACGTAGACCGGGGTGCTGGAGATCACCGCCACCTCGCTGGTCAGCGGCGTGCCGGACATGACCATGAAACTCGGGCCGAAGTTGGTCTGGCCGAGCTTGTTCTTCCAGGTATAGGAGCCGAAGAACTTGAAAGCGTGCGGGCGGTCGGTGGCCAGCCGGCCCTCGACGAGCCTGCCGTGCGAGTCATAGGACATCCAGGGCAAGTCGAAATAGCGGCTGGCGTTGGGATCCTGCCGGCCCACGCCGTCGGTCAGTTCATCGGACGACGCCAGGCCGGAGTAGTTGCCCCACAGGCGGCTCAAGGTGTAGCTGGCGGAGAAGTGGTAGTTGCGCGAGAAGCGCTTCTCGGCGCGCACTTCCAGCGCGTCGTAGTTGCGCTTGGCCTTGGGAGTCACCGGAAAGCCCGTTCCCCAGGTCTTGGGATCGGCCGTAATGCCGAAACCGGGGTTGGAAATGTAGTACTTCTCGCCGGCATCCGAAAGCGTGCCCACGTCCTCGATCACTCGGTCCACCGAGTTGTGGGTGAAGCGCGCGCTCAGAGCCAGGCTGGGAGTCAGGGCGTATTCCGTGCTGAAGTCCCACACCCGGCGGCGCATCGGTTTCAGGTCCGGGTCGATGGTGTTGTCGTTGGGATCGTTGGACGGGATGCGCCAGTCCACGTGCTCAAACAACTGCAGGTCCTTGAGCGGCGCGACCAGGGCAAGGCCGTCGGCATCGCGCTGGAGTTTCGAGAGGTAGAAGGCGGGGTCGGGGTTGTCCAGGGGGTAGAACCACATCTGGTAGATGGCGCCCCCGAAACTGCCCTGCGGCAGGGAGTACTTCATCAGGTCGTAGAAGAGGCCGAAGGAGCCGGCCACCTTCCAGCGCCCGTCGCCCTTCACGTCGAGGGCGAATCCGACCCGCGGAGCCAGTTTCTGGCCGAAACCGAACTCGATCGCCTTCGACGGGATGTTCTGGCCGACGGCGAAGGAGGGGACGAACTCCCGCTCCGTGCGCAAACCCAACTGCAAGGTCAGCCGCTTGTGGATCTGCCAGGAGTCCTGGATGAACAGGGCGTGGTTGTCGCTGGACGCCTCGCCGGATTCCCCGTACAGGTAGTGCCTGATATAGCCGTACTGCCCTTTCATCTTCTCGCCTGCCCGGGCCGCCTGGCCGGTATAGGTGGCTCCCCAGTAAAACCGGATGTAGCCGTCCGGCCAGGAGCCGTAGAACGGATCCATGTGCAGCTGGTTGGTCTCCCACCCGCTCTTCAGGGTGTGCTGGCCGCCCGCGTTGAAGATGTAGGAAACATCGGCGCTGGTGCGAAAACGCGTCTGGATGTCGCGCTGCTGGTAGGGATTCGATCCGTAGCCGGGTGTATAGCCGACGTAAGTCTGCTTCCACTGAGCGGGCACGGGGTAGGCGCTGTTCACGTTCTGGTACACCGATACGCCGCGGGCCACACCGTAGTCCTTGTAATTGGTGTAGTTGTAGCCGCCCCGAACGCTCAGCACCAGCTTGGAGGTGGCCATGTAATCGCCGCCGAAGGTATAGGAGGCGGCGGGGGACCGGGAGCCCCTGTCGGCCCAGGGCAGATTCGGATCGCTCGAGCCGTTGCGGGCGGGCAGGTTGCCGTTGACGCGGTAGGGCGAATAGATGTAGCCGCCATACACGCGCAGCTTGCTGAAGGGCGCAAAGTCGAGTTTGCCGTTCAGATAGTCGCGGCGTTCCTTGCGGTCAAAAGTGGAGGTGGCGTCGTTGGAAAGGAAAGTAACCTCCCGTTCGTACTTGGTCAGTTCCGGATAGTAGCCGGCGAAGAACCAGATCCTGTCCTTCAGAACCGGCCCGCCCAGCGTGAAGCCCGGGCTGAGATACCGGTAGGCGTCCACCTCGTTCTGCTGGTAGTAGCCCTTGGTGTCGTCTTCGGGGTCGATGGAGAGGGTGGCGCGCGGCCGGGCCTGCATGGAGTCCGTCCGCAGGAAGAGGCCCACGTCTCCGTGGTAACCGTTGTTGCCGCCGCTCTTGGTGACGACGTTGATGACGCCGCCCATGGCGCCGCCGTACTGAGCCTCGAAGCCGCTCGATTTCACCTGGAGTTCCTGAACGAATTCGAACGGGATATTGCCGGACTTGTTCAGCGCACCGCTGTAGACGCTGGTCAGGTCCATACCGTCGATCAGGAAGATGTTTTCCGATCCGCTGGCGCCGTCCACCTGGTAGCCGCCGGTCTTGTCTTCATAGCGGGCGCCGGGCGCGAGGGCGATCAGGGTATCGAAACCGCGGCCTTTCGGCAGCCGGTCGATGGACGCCGCGCTCACGTTGGCCATAACCGTGCTTTGGGACACGTCCACGATGGCCGCCTCTCCCATGACAACCACGGTTTCGGAAGTACCGCCCACCTCGAGGCGGAAGTCGAGACGGAGGACTTTGCCCACCTGAAGTTCGATATTGACGCGCTTGGCCGCGGAGAAGCCCCGGGCGTTGACGGTCACTTCGTATGTGCCGGGAGGCAGGGTACTGAACGTAAAGTTTCCGGCGCTGTCGGTTGTTACTGTCTGGTTGCGCATTAACGCCGGGCCGCTGATTTCCACCGTGGCGCCCGGAACTACCGCTCCGGAGGGGTCGGTAACATCACCGCGAATGGTGCCGGTGGTTTCCTGAGCGGCAAGGGGAATGACGAGGGCAAGCAGGAGAACAGCGATTGGTACTGCCCGCAGGAATGACTCGGATTTTGGTGTCAAGATTCGCGCTCCTTACATCATTCGAATCGAGGGGAAACGACGGAGGGGAAACTGCGGGGTCCGAAACCACCCGGGGTGGGCCAAGTGGTCCAGCAACCTTCACGGTATCCCCGTGGAGGCAGACCGCACACTTGCCTTTCCCCCGGAAACGACCTTTTCGGACTTTGGTGCGATTTATAACATATAGGGAAATTACGAATCAAGATTTCTTCATCTTGTTCCCTTGTTCGCGTTCGCGGGTACTGTTATCAACAAGTTAGGGATGCCCGCGGCAACCTGAGCCGTTTTCCGCGCGCAGTTCTGGGACGTATGGAACCATGCTGGGGTGGGGCTTAGCTGCACCGGAGGCTGCATTCAAACCATAAGCCCTGAAGTGATGCGAGGATAAGCAACCGAAAAAAAAGGCAGGCCACCGAGGGCCTGCCTTTTCAAGGACCGGGCGTTCCGCCCGGCATTTTCAGATTGCCGGTCCGGAGCGCCGGCTCAGAAAATGTACTTGATCATGAAGCGGCCGGAAAAGCCGGGGTTGAAGATCCCGGCTTTACCGAAGCGAGGATCAAGAGCGTGCTGTCCATCCGGTGTTGCCGCCACCATCGCCTTCCAGTCGAAGCCCTTCGACAAGTCGGTATCGATGAGGTCGATACCGGCCGAGTCGGAGTGCTCCTCGCGGTTGTACCGGTCGAAGGTGAACATGCTGGTCTTCTGGTTGAAGAGATTGATCATGTTGAACTCGAAGCGGAGTTTCCTCACCTCTCCCAGCTTGATCTCGTGGGCAACCAGCAGGTCGGTCTGATTGAAAACCGGGGTGCGCCCGTAGTCTCCGCGGCCCTCGACGTAGTACGGAATGTCGTTGACGGTCACCACCTGGGTGGTTACCGGCGTTCCGCTCGTGAGGCGGAAGAAGCCTCCAACTTCAGTCCCGAACTTGAACATCTTGGAGCCGTAGAACTTGAAGACGTGCGGCCGGTCGGTGGGCAGCCGCCCGAACAGGCCCACGTTGCCGTGGGCATCCCACATGGCCTCGTCCAAATCGAAGTACCGGTTGGCGTTGCCGCCGGAGCGGAAATTCTGCGCTCCAAACACCTGCGAGGGGCCGAATCCGTAGCCGAGTGTCGGCGGACGGATCTCGTCCGTGCTCTGGAGTCCCGCGTAGTTGCCGTCCAACTTGCTGTAGACGTAGCTCGCATTGGCGAGCCAGCCGCCTCCAAAACGCCGTGTGACGGAGAGTTCCATGGCATTGTAGTCGCGCTTGGCCTTGGGCATTTCAAAACCGCAGGCATCTCCAATCTTCACGGTGCAAGTGCCGCCCGACGACGGGAAGATCACGTAGGCTCCCTCGCCGGGGTTGCCGTACCGGTAGACTTCATTGCCTTCCGCATCCAGCGCGCCCAGGTCTTCGATCGTCCGGTTGAGGTGGCTGCGAACGTAGCGGCCGGAGAAAACCATGCCCGGCTTGAACTCGTAGTCCACGCCCACGTTCATCACGTCCGCGCTCATCGGCTTCGAGTCCACGTCCAGATACTGGAAGCCCGGAACCCGGCGGTTGCGGAATTCGCTTGACCAGAGGTTGCGGCCCGGCATGTTGTGCAGGTCGATGCTATAGATATCGAGGGTGTCCAGCGACCGGTAGTACATCTTCCAGACGTCGGCGCCGAAGGTGCCGCGGCCCAGATCGTACTTGGTCCAATCGTAGTAGCGCCCCCAGGCTCCCGAGAGCTTCATTTTGCCGTCGCCGAACACGTCGAAGCTCGCGCCCAGGCGGGGCGACATCTTCTCCCGGAAGTCAAACCGAAACGCATAGTCGTAGCCGAAGAACTGCATGGCGGCGGCGCGGTCGAACGCGGGGATCGTCTCCCTCTCCGTCCGCAGCCCCAGGTTCAGGGTAAGCCGCGGGAAGATTCTCCACGTATCCTGAACATACATGTGGGTAATATGGGCGCCCGACGATCCCTTGGTGGAGGCGTCGTCAACCGTGTAGTAACCGTACTTGCCGGTGTCGCCGCGGACCGACAGACCCCAGTAGAGCATTACGCGGCCGTCCGGTCCATTCCAGGAATCGAAAACGCTGTTCACGTTCTTCTGCGTTCCGATACCGGCCTTGAAGTTGTGCTGCCCGCCGAGGTTCACGAACTGGCTGAAATCCGCCTGTACATAGGTTCGCGTCGTCTTGTCATAGAGGATCTTCGCCCCACTCGGAGTGGAGTAATTGTAGGGCTGTTGCAACTCCGCCGGCACGCCCTCCAGACCAACGGATGAGCTCTGCCACCACCAGTATTTGGTGTAGGGGATTCCAGTTTCCTTGTAGTTGAGATAGTACCGGCCGCCCTTGACCGTGAGCAGCGAGGTATTGGTCAGGCTGATGTCCATACTGCCGGTGTAGCTCTGCTCCGGCTGGCTGTAACCGCGTGAAGCAACCCCTGCCGCATTGGCTTTGCTCTGAGTTGAGAAATTCGGCCCGAAACCATCGTAGGCGTACAGGGAACCCGTCAGGTACTGAGGGGTGTAGAGCCAGGTGAAATTCATGCGCACCCGGTTGGACGGGTCGAAATTGATCTTGTTGAACCAGTTGTGGGCGAAGGCTTCGCGGCTCATGGTGCCGGGGTCGGTGCCGCTGCTGAAAAGATAGTCGTACGTGGCGCGGTGCCACCGCGGAGAGATGGAAGTAAAGAAGAACAGCTTGTTCTTGATGAAGGGGCCACCCAGTGAACCGCCAAACTCGTGGAAGTCGCGCTTGTTCTTGTCGTCCTGGATGTACTTGGCTGAGGCCTCGCTCACCGGATCGAGTTGCAGCCGCTCCACAGGGGCTGCGCTGAGCTTGTTGCCGTAATAGTAATAGTGAACTTCGCCGTGGAAGTCGTTGCCGCCGGACTTGGTGACCGCGCTGACCACCCCGCCCAGGGCGCCGCCATACTCGGCTTCCAGGCCCGCGGTCTTCACCTGGACTTCCTGAAGGTATTCGAACTGGGCATTCTGGCGGGCGCTGCCGTCGATCAGGCTGTTGGTCGATACGCCGTCGATGTAGTAATTGTTCTCGGCCGCGCTGGCGCCGTTCACCTGGTAACCGCCTTCGATCTCGCCGGTATTCACCGAGGTCGAGAAGACGGCGATGCCCTGAAAACTGCGCGCCTTGGGGAGACGGTCGAATTCCTCCGCCGTCACGTTGTGAGCGATCATCGTGCTGCTGGTGTCAATGACCGCCGGCGTCTCGGTCACCTGGATGACCTGCTCAAGACTGCCGACCTGCATCTGGGCTTCAGCCCGCGTGGTCCGTCCGACCAGCACCAGCACATCAGGCATCTCAAAACGTGAGAAGCCCGTCTTCTCGAACCGCACCGTGTAACGGCCGGGCTCGAGATCGAGTGCGTTGTACGTGCCGTCGCCCCTGGTCCGGGTGGTGACTGCACGGTTGGTTGTTTTGTTTGTGATCGTGACGGTAACGTCCGGCACCACGGCCCCGCTGGTGTCCTTGGCGGTTCCGGCCATGTTGCCGGAGCGCTCCTGGGCGGCCACGGGCAGGCTGACCAGCAGGGTGAGGACGCATATCACCGCAACAGCGATCATGGATGCCTTGGGATTACGGAAACAACTCAGGGGAAAAGCTTGCATGTCGTTCAAAGCTCCATCTCAAATTCAGGCCCCACCCACGGTCATGCCTCACTACGCACCGCTGAAGACAGACCCGATGACGCCCCGGGTTGAAACGCAAGAAGGTACTCGTGGGTGGATGATAGCATTTTCAGGACCTAATGTCTTCTGTTTTCCTGAGTGAGACTTTTGCACGGGGGAAGAGAGCTGAATGTCTGGTTTTCTATGAAATCAAGGAGATGCGATTCTAAAACCCGTATTGACAGCAACCACCTCTTTGTTGTGGTGTAGTCTCACGAGCGGTAGCCGAGCCGATCCACATCCGTTTCCCCGCCCCCGAAAAGCCAGCCCCCGGCGGCGGCCAGCGCGCTGGCGGCGATGATCGCGGCTTGCACCAACTCGAACCAGTTCATAGGCCAACTATCGGCCGGCATCCCGTCTGGCTTTAGACCGGCGCGCCGCCTCCGGCCGTGGGGCCGGGATTAGAATAGAACGCCATGAGCCGGCCAGCCTCCTTCCGATCCGGTTTTCTTGCCGCCCTGGGCACTCTGCTGCTCCTGTCCCCGGCTGGCTTCTCCCAGCAGGGCTGGTATCCGCACGAGGGCGGCTTGCTCAAATACCGGGTCAATATCCGCTTCGGGGAGGAGCCGGACACCATGCCGGCGGGCTGGAAGTTCGGCCGCGTGTCCGCGGTGGGCACGGATTCCACCGGCAGCGTCTACGTCTTCCAGCGCGGACCGAAGGCCGACCCCCTGATCGTGTTTGACGCCAAAGGCCGCTACCTGCGCTCCTGGGGCAGGGGCCTGTTCCGCAGCCCGCACGGCCTGCGCGTGGACCGGGAGGACAACGTCTGGGTGACCGACAGCGGCGGCCACCAGGTCATGAAGTTCACCCGCGACGGCCGGCTGCTGCTGGCCCTGGGCATCAAGGGCCGGTCCGGCAGCGACAGCCGCACCTTCGACCGGCCGACCGATATCGGCTTCGCCCCCTCCGGCAACTTTTACGTGACCGACGGCTACGGGAACGCCAGGGTGGTGGAGTTCACCCGCGAAGGGAAATTCGTGCGCGCCTGGGGCTCGTACGGAACAGGACCGGGCCAGTTCAACACACCCCATGCCATCGCGGTCGATTCCAAGGGACTGCTCTACGTCAGCGACCGGGAAAACAACCGCATCCAGATCTTCGGCCCCGAAGGGAAATTCCTGCGGCAGTGGAAGCACCTGGGCGCCACCCAGGGGATCCATATCACGCCCAAAGACGAGCTATGGGTGATCACCCACCGCACCAATATCGAGAACCTGACCTACGACACGCTGGCCGGCCGCATCATGCGAATCGACATCGCCAGCGGGAAGATCCTGGGCGCCATGGAAAGCCCCGGGCACTGGCTCACGGTGAGCGCGTCAGGGGAGATCTTTATCGGGAGCCTCACCGGGAACGTCTTCCGCTGGTATCCCGGATGGCTCGACCGGGGCCTGGGGCGTTTCGAGGGGCTCGCTCCCGCTAACCGGCGCTGACTCGGCGGCGGGCGCCTGGCGGGTCTCCGCCACCGTCGGGACCTCCATGGCCGGCGCCTCGGTCATCGGGTCCTCGCATTCGCAGCAGTCGCTGCAATGCCGGCACTTGACGCAGAGGTGGGTGATGCAGGTGTCCTTGGTGCAACGCTCGCAGATATGGGTCGATTCCTGTTCGCAGATGCTGCATGCGAAGGGCATGATGTTTCCTTTCAGCGCTTGCCGGCGGGCGCCTGGCGCGAAAGGACTCCGCGGCAGCGCTGGGCCTCCTTGTCGGCGATCTCCAGTTCCTGCTCCTTGGTGGCGGCCAAACCCGTGAGGTAGTGCTGGAACTGCTGGCGGTTGGCGCCCTGCTGCGAAGTAAAGCCCAGCAGCAGGTCGGCCAGGGCGGGGTTCTGATACTTGCGAACCCCTTCGGCAACCGAAGCGAGCACCGATTCCAGGGCCTGGAGGCGCAGAAACGTGTCCAGCGCGGCAGTCAGTTTCTCCGGATCCTTGGCCAGGATTTCGGTGGACCGGACCACACCCTGGATCTGGGATTGCGCGCTTTCCAGTTGCTTCACGTAGGTGTCGGGAGCGCCCTTGGCGACCCATTCCCGGGGCTTGAGCTGTTCGAGCACGGGCTTGAGGCGGCCGGCGTCCGCCGCCATGCTCCGGAGCGCCGTGCGGATGTCCCATTCCGCCATCACGCCCCCGGCCTGGCCCGCGAGAGCCCAGGGAATCAGCAGGAATAGAGCACACAGCCGGTTGATAGCAGGCACTAGTTTCAATCTAGCAGAGTCGACGGCCCTTGGGCGCCGGCCGAGGCGCGGGAGCGCGGGCTGCCGCTGTGACGGCCGGTTTCTAGTTCGGCGGCGCCGCGGGCGGCGGCGGCGCAGGCGGCGGGTCGGGACTCTTCTCGTCACCCACCGGCGGCGGAGAGGCGCCGCCTCCGGGAACCGGAGCGCCTCCGGCTGAGGTTCCGCCCGAAGTGCGGGTGGAAGCCACCCATATGGCTTCGCGCACCGCGTTCAGGGCGCGCTGCATCAGGGAACCCTTGTCGAAGCCTTTGGCGGCCAGCGGCTGGTTCTTGTAGACCCGGATCCACTCCCCGGCGTTCAAGAGCTTGGGGCTGCCCTGCGGCAGAAGCATGTGGCGTACTTCCACCTGGCCTTCCTCGACCAGCACCGTGGTGGCCTCCTCGCCCTCCACGTCGACGTTAAAGATGGTGCCGCGCACCGAGATCACCGCGGTGGGCGTGCGCACCCGGTTGTGATTGGGCTGCCCGCCGAACCTTTGCACGTGCAGCTTGACCTTGCCGATGAACACGTCCAGCAGGTCTTTCCAGTTTCCGGGGTTATCGCGGAAGACCAGGCGCGAATTGGGATAGACTTCGAAGGTGCTGCCGTCGGCGACCTGGAACACCGCGAACCCGTCGGCGCCGGTGATGATGATCTGGCGGGGCTTGATGGAATCGCCCTGGTTGAGGACCCAGGGACCCGAATCGCGCAGCACGGACACCTGTCCGGTCAGGCTCACAACCCGGGCCGCGGGATCGCTCTCCCCGCGCAGGCAGGCGGGGATCGCGGCCACGGTCAGGAGGATCGCCCACCGCGCCGGAATCGAGGCTCTTCGCCGCAACATGTGCTTCGGGCCTTACGTAGACACCCTAGTCTAGCACCAAAGTTGCGATGCAATACAGGGACCGCGCGGAAAATACTGCAGCAAATCGCGTGATTTCAACACGATTAGCAGGGAGTCATGGGCCCGGGATGCGATAGAATGGACACATTGATGTGTCGCGGAGCCACAGGACGGGCGCTGGCCCGCGCCGGTTTAGGGCTGTTGCTGGCAACGGCCGCTGCGGCGCAGACCGCCCGGGCGCCGGTCCGTCCCGACTGGCGGCCCATCGGCGGAACCACGGTCGAGGTGATGTTGGCGTCGCCCGCCACCGGACCGGTGGAATCCGTCTGGTTCTCCCCGGACGGAGACCGCCTGTACGCCCGCACCCGATCGGGGCGCGTTTTCGAGACCACCGACTTCGAGGCCTGGACGCCGTCGGCAGCCGCCAAACCGCCCGGCATGGAAACGCCCGCGCCGCCGGAGCGCCTGCCCGGCACGAATGCCCGGCTGGTCCCCGATCCGGAACGGCCCGGACGGCTCTACGCGCTGGCCGGAAACCTCTACCGCACCGACGACGACGGCCGCACCTGGGCCAACCTGACCGCTTACCGGGACCGCCCCGTGATCGGCTCGGGAGAGCGCGACCTGGCGGTATCCCCCAGGAATCCCGACGAGCTGGTGGTAGCCAACGATTTCGGCGTCTGGCGCACGGTGGACGGCGGCCTTTCCTGGACGGGATTGAACGAAGGTCTGCCGAACCTGCCGGTGCGCCGCATCCTGGCCGCTCCGGGTGGCACCGCGGGAACGCGCATCTGGCTGGATGAGCTGGGCGCGGCGGAGTTCGTCCCCGGCAGCACCAGCCAGTGGCAGGCGGTGGCTGACGACCGCGTGCGCGAGGAAGCCGATACCCGCGCCGTCTACAGCCGTGCCGCCGGAGCGGAAATCACGGCCTTCGCGGCTTCGGGCGATACCGTTTATGCGGGGGCCTCCGACGGCCGCCTGTTCGTTTCCACCGACCGGGGGCGCTCCTGGACGCTCAGCCCGGCTCCAGGCGCCGGCGCGGTCGCCATGCTGTGGGTGGATCCGCAGGAGCCCCGGCTTGCCCTGGCCGCTCTGACGGGCAGAGGGCCGCGCGTGCTGCGCACCGTCAACGGCGGAGCTTTTTGGGACGACCTGACCTTGAATCTGCCCGAGGGCGACGCCCATGCGGTGATCGCGGACCGGGCTTCCGGAACCATCTACACGGCCGCCGACCGGGGCGTTTTTTTCACGCGCGCCGACCTGTACGGCGGCGGTCCCGCTGCACCCTGGATGCCTCTGACCGGCAACCTGCCGGCCGCCAAAGCAGTGGACGTGAAGCTCAACGCGGCCGGGAACCAGCTCTACATCGCCCTGGAAGGATACGGCGTGTACGCGGCCGCGGCTCCTCACCGGGCCGGCCGGCTGCGATGGCTCAACGCGGCCGATTTCAGCACCCGCCCGGCGGCGCCCGGATCGCTGCTCAGCGTTCTGGGCGGGCGCGTCGAGCGCGCCACCGGGGCGGGACTCAACTTCCCGGTGCTGGCGGCTTCGGATTCCGAGGCGCAGATCCAGGTGCCGTTCGAAGTCTCCGGCCCGGGTGTCGACCTGGCGCTCGAATCCTCGCTGGGTAGAACCACTCTCGGGCTCCCCATCCGGAACGTCTCGCCGGCCATCTTCGTGGACCCCGACGGCCAGCCCATGCTGCTGGACGGCGACAGCGGCGTGATGCTGAGCGCGGGGAACATGGCGCGCTCGAATTCGCGCGTGCAGATCCTGGCCACCGGCCTCGGCCGCGTCCGGCCGGACTGGCCGACCGGGCTGGCCGCTCCGCTCGATAGTCCGCCCCAGGTAGTGGCGCCCCTGGAGGCCTACCTGGACCGCGTACCGGTTGCGGTGACGCGGGCCACCCTGGCGCCGGGGTACATCGGATTCTATCTGGTGGAAGTGCAGTTACCCGCGCTGGTAAATGCAGGTCCGGCGGAGTTGTATCTGGTCGCGGGTGAGCAGGAAAGCAACCGGGTGCGCATTTACCTGGAGCCCTGAGGTATCTTCTCTCAAAAAAGGAAAAGGCCCCGGGAGCCGGGGCCTTCATAGATTGCAGAACTTGCCTTCGAAGTTCTTTACGCTCGGGTAACGTTCTCCGCCTGGAGCCCTTTGGGTCCCTGCTTCACCTCGAACTCTACCGTCGAGCCCTCGTCCAGTGAGCGGTACCCGTTCATCTGGATGGCCGAAAAATGCACAAAAACGTCATCACCGCTGGCACGCTGAATGAAGCCGTAGCCTTTTGCGGCGTTAAACCATTTCACAACACCTTTTTCCTTCACTACCCAATCTCCTGTTTTTGTCCACGATTCGTTCCCGCCGGAGGGCCCATATGCCAAAAAAGCTACGGCGCAGCCGTAGCTCTTGGAAGGTGCTTCAACTGCCGGGACCACATACTGCTTTGGACAGGCTCATTATCGCAGACCCAAGCAGAAGCGGTCAAGCCGAGGGAAGGGTCGGGATCGGGCCGCGGGCCTGATCGCGGGGGCGCCCTCATCGTTCAGACCTGCACTAAGAGCGCGCCCCGCGTCAACGGAAAACCCTGCATACGAACCAGCGATCGCAGGCGGCGGCACTCCGGGCGCTCGAACGGAGGGAACATCCCGCCGCTCCCTTTGGTCGCGGCTCGGAAAACGGCCTTTCCCGCGGGCGTTTCTCGTCCGAGTGCGGGGCAGGCATGATCCCCGAGGGATCCCGACGGTCAATCGGCCTGAGTTACACTCGTCTTTCGCATGCTCGAATCGCTTGAACGTTACTTCGAGTTCCGCGCGCACGGCGCCAGCTGGCGCACCGAGATCCTGGCCGGGTTCACCACCTTCATGACCATGGCCTACATCATCTTCGTGAACCCCTCGATCCTGGCCGAGGCCGGAATGCCGGCGGGCGCGGCCACGGTGGCCACCTGCCTCTCGGCCGCATTCGGCAGCATCCTGATGGGCGTCGTCGCACGGTACCCGATCGCGTTGGCGCCGGGCATGGGCATCAACGCCTATTTCGCCTACACGGTGGTCAAAGCCATGGGCGCCACCTGGCAGGCAGCCCTGGCTGCGGTCTTTCTTTCCGGCGTGGTTTTCCTGATCCTCACCCTGGCCGGCATCCGGCAGCTCATCGTCTCCGCCATCCCATTTGAGTTGCATGCCGCGGTGGCCGGCGGCATCGGGCTGTTTCTGGCGCTGATCGGCTTCCGCAACTCCGGCATCATCGTTCCCAGTCCCGCCACCACGGTTGCGCTGGGAAACCTGCGCGACCCCAACACGCTGGTGTCGCTGTTCGGACTGCTGGTCATCGCGGCGCTCCTGGCCCGGCGCGTCAGGGGCGCCATGCTGATCGGCATCCTATCCGCCACTGCTGTCGCGGTCTTGACCGGCCTGGCCCGCTGGCAGCCCCGGGCCTACCACCCCCGGGACCTTTCAGCCACGGCATTCCAACTGGACTGGAGCGCCCTGCTGCAGCCGCAGTTTTTCGAAGTCGTGTTCGTCTTCCTGTTCGTCAGCCTGTTCGACAATGTCGGGACGCTGGTGGGCGTGGCCAAGGTCGCGGGACTGGCCGACGATCAGAACCAGATCCCGCGCGTTAACCGGATTCTGGTCTCGGACGCTTCGGCGAGCATCTTCGGAGCGCTGGCCGGCACCTCCACGGTAGTCAGTTACATCGAGAGCGCGGCCGGCATCGCCGCCGGCGGGCGCACGGGAGCGACCGCCGTGATCACCGGCATGCTGTTTCTGGCCGCCCTGCTGCTGGCGCCGCTGGCCGGCGTGATTCCCTCCTCCGCAACCGCCCCGGCGCTCATCATCGTGGGCAGCCTCATGATCGCCACGGTGGGTGAGATTCGCTGGTCGGAGCCCGCCATCGCCGTGCCGGCCTTCCTGACCATGCTGGCCATCCCGCTCACCTTCAGCATTGCCGACGGGCTGGCCTTCGGCTTCACTTCCTACACTCTGTTGAAAGTGGCGCAAGGCGAATGGCGCAAGGTGAACTGGCTGGTCTACCTGCTCACAGCCCTCTTCGTGCTGCGCTTTGCGTGGCTCGGCACGGCCTGACCCGCGTTGTATGCTGGGTAAGGCATATGGACTTGAAGACAGCCAGACTGGAAATCCCGGAAAACGGCAACATCATATTCGGCCAAACCCACTTCATCAAGACGGTGGAAGACCTGTACGAAGCCATCGCGGGAAGCGTGCCCCAGATGAAGTTCGGGATCGCCTTCAACGAAGCTTCCGGCGCTTGCCTGACGCGCGTGGAGGGCAACGACGAGGAGTTGAAGGGAATCGCCGTGCGCAACGCTGCCGCCGTCGCGGCCGGGCACACCTTCGTGATCGCCCTGCGGGAGGGATATCCCATCAACATCCTGAACCGCATCAAAGATGTGCCGGAAGTCTGCACCATTTTCTGCGCTACGGCGAATCCCGTTGAGGTGGTGCTCGCCGAGACCGAGCAGGGCCGCGGCGTGCTGGGCGTGATCGACGGTTTTCGTCCCAAGGGCGTGGAAGCCGCGGCGGACGTGGAATGGCGGCACAGCCTGCTGCGCAAGATCGGGTACAAACGGTGACCATACAAGACGAACGGCAGCTCGAAGACCTGATGTCCCAGCCCGGTCCGGGCGACATCCAGGTCATGACGGATCTGGAGGGCGACCTGCTGATCCTGGGCGTAGGGGGCAAGATGGGGCCCAGCCTGGCGCGCCGCGCCAAGCGTGCCAACCCGGCCCGGCGGGTGATGGCGGTCTCGCGCTTCTCGAGCCCGGGGCTGCGGGAGGCGCTGGAATCGGACGGAATCGAGACGCATTCCGCCGAACTGATGGATGCCGCCGCCCTGGCACGCCTTCCGGAAGCGCCCAACGTGATTTTCATGGCCGGGCGGAAGTTCGGATCGACCGGGGCGGAATGGCTCACCTGGGCGATGAACACCTACCTGCCCGGCATGGTCGCCGAGCGCTACCGTCATTCGCGCATCGTGGCCTTTTCGAGCGGCAATGTCTATCCGCTGGTGCCGGTGAAATCGGGCGGAGCGACGGAAGCCACGCCGCCGGAGCCGGTGGGCGAGTACGCCCAGTCGGTGCTGGGGCGGGAGCGCATGTTCCAGCACTTCTCCTGTATTTACGGAACGCCGGTGACGCTGCTGCGGCTGAACTACGCCATCGACCTGCGCTACGGCGTCCTGCTGGACGTGGGCCGGAAGGTGTTCGAGCGCCGGCCGGTGGACCTGCGCATGGGGCACGCCAACGTGATCTGGCAGGGCGACGCCAATTCGATCTGCCTGCGCGCTTTCGCGATCTGCCAGTCGCCGCCCGCGATAGTCAACGTGACGGGGCCGGAGACCGTGTCCATCCGATGGGCCGCCGAGCGTTTCGGCGCCTGCTTCGGCATCGAACCGGTTTTCGAGGGCGTTGAAGCGGATACGGCGCTGTTGAACAACGCGTCGCGCTGCCACCGGTTGTTCGGCTACCCTTCGGTCACCCTGGAGCAGATGATCGAATGGACGGCGGAGTGGATTCGCGGGGGAGGGCCGACCCTGAACAAGCCCACACATTTTGAAACCAGAGACGGGAGGTTTTGATGGATTGGCGCGAAGCACTGCGCGAGGGGGCCGTCATTCCGGCTCACCCGCTGGCGCTCAACGCCGGAAGGAAACTGGACGAGCGCCGGCAGCGCGCCTTGACGCGCTACTACCTGGCGGCCGGCGCCGGAGGGGTGGCGATCGGGGTGCACACCACCCAGTTCGAGATCCGCGATCCGCGTGTGGGCCTCTACAGGCCCGTGCTCGAACTGACCATGGAGGAGTTGCGCGGCAAGCCCGCCATCAAGGTGGCGGGCATTGTCGGGCCGACGGCGCAGGCGCTGGCCGAAGCGGAGTTCGCCGCGGGGTTGGGCTATGACGCCGGGCTGCTGAGCCTGGGCGCCCTGCGGCAGGCTTCGACCCGCGAATTACTGGAGCATGCGCGGGCCGTGGCGCGGGTGATCCCGGTCTTCGGGTTCTACCTGCAGCCTTCGGTGGGCGGGCGCGTCCTGCCCTACGACTTCTGGCGCGGGTTTGCCGAAATCGAGAACGTGGCTGCCATCAAGATCGCGCCCTTCAACCGCTACCAGACGCTGGACGTGGTGCGGGCGGTGGCCGAATCCGGGCGCGCGGGGGAGATCGCTCTCTATACGGGCAACGACGACACGATTCTGGCCGACCTGATTACTCCCTTCCGCTTCGGCGGCGTGGAACTGCGCATCGTGGGCGGCCTGCTGGGCCACTGGGCGGTATGGACTCGCCGGGCAGTCGAGCAGTTGGAGCGGGCGCATTGCGAAGGGGCCTCGCCGGACCTGCTGCGGCTGGCGGCCGAAGTCACCGATTCCAACGCGGCTTTCTTCGACCCGGCCAACGGCTTCCACGGCTGCATCGCAGGCATTCACGAAGTGCTCCGCCGGCAGGGCCTGCTGCAAGGGCGCTGGTGCCTGAACCCGGACGAGGACCTCTCGCCCGGCCAGATGGAAGAGATCGAGCGCGTCTACCGCGCCTACCCGCATTTGAACGACGACGAGTTCGTCCGCCAGCACCTGGACGAGTGGCTGCGGTAGGGAAAAAGGGGACAGAGGGAATTAGCCGGCTCGCGGATTAATTCCCTCTGTCCCCTTTTTCCCGCCGGTCGATGGGGCGCCGCGGGCGGCGGACCTCGAGGACCGCGCCGGTAGCCCCCAGCTCTTCAATTCGGCGTCTGGAAAGCGGCGCCGGGTGCGTGCCGCCCCTCGCCCAGAGGTCCATCTGGCCGGTATGGTGCGGGCTTTCCGGGTCTTCGGAAATTCCGGGCGGCAGCAGCGAGCGGGAGCTGTCCACGTCGGCCAGGTCCACGATCTGGGTGTACGAATTGCCGGCCTGCGACCAGATGGTCCCCGCCTCCAGGCAGGAGAGCGGCGGCGAGACCAGGTCGAATTCGGAGTCGAGCGGCGGGAACCCGAGCGGCCCGTTCGCCTGGTAAGGCATCGAGTGGCGGTCTTCCCGGGAAGGCCGCCGGAAGGCTTCGGCGGCGGCGCGCAGCCAGGACAGCAGGTAGGCGCGGACCTGCGCGTCCTTGGGCGTCTGCCCGGATTCGGCGAACTGTTCGGCCAGCAGCCGGGCCAGGTGGCAGATGCCGCCCTCGCCGCCGCCCACACGATCGCCCAAACCGGAGCGCCGGAACGGCAGCAGCAGGTTGGCGGCCAGCGCCCTGGCCGCCGCGTGATGAGGTTCGGCCGAGCGGTAGCGCAGGTTCCAGCCTTCCAGAGCGTGAAGCAGGCCGGCGGCCTCGTTCAGCCCGTCCTCCTCAGCCACCTTGCGCGCCACGGGGAAGAGCGCGGCGATGGCCGCCTGCGTGTCGTCCCGGTGCACCTCGGTTTCGAAGCTTTCCAGGGAGAATTGTCGCTCCCCCTGAAGCAGCTCGACGAGCCGCATGGACCGGGAGGTGTGCCCCACGCCGCCGGTGCCGATACCCAGGTCGTACGGGTACCAGGAGCCCACCGGCAGGTTGTTGGCGTGGCTGATGAAACCGGCGGCGGGGTTGAGCATGTGCGGCATTTCGTCCAGCGGGACGCGTCCCTGGATCTCGTCCTCTCCGGTCCAGCCCTCCAGCGCCATGCGGGGCGTCCGCCGGGTGAGCGGCACGTGGACCAGGGTCTGGTAGCCGATATTGCCCGCGGCGTCGGCATAGACGATGTGCAGGCCGGGGCTGTAGTAATACCGCATGGCTTCCCGGAACTCGCTCCAGTCGCGCGCGGCCATCATTCCCAGCAGCGCCCGCAGCGAGGTGGCCCTGACCTGCAGCGGCCGGTAGTGGCTCACGTACGCCTCGCCGGGCTGAGTCTGGCGCATCAGCGAGTTGATCACGAAACCGTGGCGGTTGGTGAGCACTTCCTGCGCCACCGGCTGGCCGCCCTTCACCTGGATGGTTTCGGCGCGCCGCTCGAAGGGCAGCACCTCGCCGCGGTACAGGTAGCCCTTGCCGTCCTCCGAGAGTTTTTCCAGGAAAACCACGGTGGATCCCGCGCCCAGTGCCGAGGCGCCCCAGGCCAGGTGGCGGTTGAAACCGATGAGCATGGCGGGCGCGCCCGGGAAACCGATGCCGCGCACGTCGAAGCGGCCCGCGCGCAGGTGGAACTCCCACCACAAGGGCGGATTGTTGACCGAAGTCTGAGGATCGCTCTCCAGGATGGGCTTGCCGGTTTCCGAGCGCGAGCCTCCCACCGCCCAGGCGTGGGAGAAACGCAGAGCGCCCTCGGCCGGGCTGCGGCGCAGGAATCCGGGCACGGGCGGCCGGGCCTTCAGCCTGGCGTACACGGCGGCGTCTCGTGCCATCTCGGCTTCGGGCACTACGGCGGCGGCATCGTCGATGGTCTGGACGCCGCTCTTGAGGGCCTCTTCCTCGCCGATTTGCGAAGCCAGCCGGCGGAAATCGTGATAGGCCGTAACAGGCGATTCGTCCACGAAACGGTCGAACAACTCGGCCGCTCCGGTCCAGGCGCAGATGCAGTCGCCCGGCGTCCAGGGTTCAGGCAGCACGCCCAGCCGGGCAAAGCGGCGCTGGACCTTCCGGCTTTCCTGCCCGGCCCAGGCGTTCACCCCATCGGCGAAGGCGACCAGATACTCCCGCATGCGGGGCGGCAGGGTCTGCGCCGCCGCATCGCAGTAGGGACCGATTCCCGCGATGCGGAACTTGCGGTCGGAATCGATCCACTTCTCGCCGAAGACTTCGGCCAGGCGTCCGCGCGCCCTCCGCCGCAGCAGGTCCATCTGCAGCAGCCGGTCCTCGGCGGCGGCCCATCCGAGCCCGTAGAAGCCGTCCGCTTCATTGGAAGCGAACACGTGCGGGATGCCCCAGGCGTCCCGCAGCAGTTCCACACGCGGCGGCTCCTGCTGAAAGGACGGCGCCGCCAGCAGGAGCGCGGCCGGCAGCAGAAGCGCGCGGAGCACGCCTGCTTACTCCCAGTAGCGTTCGCCCGGCATGAGGTGGGCGGCCACCACTTCGCGGTTCAACTCCATCCCCAAACCAGGCTTGTTGGGCAGGGTGATGTAGCCGTCCTGGATGATGCGGCCCTGGTGCACCACCACGTCGTCCATCCAGCCGCCCCGGCCGAGCACGGTCTCGCAGGCGATGTAATCCCGCACCGAGGCCATGCCCTGTATGGTCGCCAGGGTGCAGACCAGGCTGCCGGTGTTGTGGGTGGCCATGGGCATGCCGAAGATCTCGGCCAGGTCGGCGATCCGCTTGGTCTCCAGCAACCCGCCGGTGTTGCGGATGTCCGGGTGCACGATGTCGACAGCCTGGTTCAGAATGAAATCCTTGAAGCCCTGCCGGCGTACGGTGTTCTCCCCGGTGCAGATGGGCACCGGAGAGCTGGCCACCAGGCGCTTCCAGCTGTCCGAGTAGTCCGGGATCATGGGATCCTCCAGCCACAGCGGACGCGCCGGGGCCACGGCTTCGGCCAGTTGAATCGAGGTCCGGACGTCGTACTCCCAGTGGCAGTGGACCATGATGTCGTGATCCCACCCGATCGCCTCGCGGCAGTTCTCGAAGCCGCGCCGGATCTGGTTGAGTTCCTTCGTGGTCAGTACCCTATTGGAGGCGTCCCGGGCCTTGTCGGCAGCTGGGTCGGTGTGGGGAAAGCCGAACTTGTGGGCCGTGAAACCCGAGGGGTTGGCCTTGACCCGCTCGGCCCATTCCCGGCAGGAAGCCGGGTCCAGCATGTTGCGCGGAGCGGCGTGATCGTACATACGCACTTTCTCGCGGAACTTGCCGCCCAGCAGAGTGGTGGCCGGAACGCCCAGAATCTTGCCCGCGGTGTCCCAGAGCGCCACCTCCACGCCGCTCACGGCGCGCATCAGGTTGTGCGCCGAGCCATCCGTACGGGTGCTCAGGATCCTGGTATAGATGGTGTCGATTTCGAGCGGATCCTTGCCGATGAGCAATGGCTTCAGCGCCAGCACCTGCTCCTTGACGCCCACCCCAGGGCTCCCGTAGCCCTCGCCGATGCCGGAAACGCCGGCGTCGGTGTCGATCTTGACCAGGGTATAGTTGCGGTCGGGCCCCTGGAGCATCATCGTTTTCACATCGCGGATCTTGACCCGCCCCTTCTCCGGGGCGGCCATCGCGTGATAGCGGGCCAGGAAGGACGCGGCGGGCGCCGCGGCCAGCGTTTGCAGGAAACGGCGGCGGTTGAAGAGATTGCCATGTGACTGCATAGGTATGGCCTATGTTATCAGGCCGCGCCCGCTCAGGAGTACAGGATTTCGGCCAGCGTGTAGACCTCGACGCGAGGCAGTTGGAAGCGCAGCCGGCCGCCTTCCTGCTTCCAGGCCGTCTCGGCCAGAATGTCCGGATCGGGAGAAAGCAGGCGCACGGCGCGCACGCGCCGGCGGTCCGGCAGCCGCAGGTCCACGTCGATGCGGGCCACCGGCAGCGCGCACTCTCCCGCGGGACCCTTGATCGCAGCGCCCTTCTCTTCGTCGCGGTTGTAGTTGACGAAGTGCAGGATGCGGCGGCCCGGCCGGGAGTAGCCGGCCACCCGCAGGGTCCAGGGAGCATCGACCTTGCTGAGCCCGCGCCGGCCGGTGTCCGCGAGCACCGGCTCCGCCTGGTCCAGGCGCAGAACCACGTTCCCCTGGCTCTCGTGGGCGGCCAGCAGGGCGCGCGGCTTTTCCGAGAGCCACTGCGCGCCGGGAGCCACTATCACCGCGTAACGCGCCAGGCGCTCCGCCGTCATCTTCTGGTCCCACACCACATCGAACAGGACGTGGTGATCCACCAGCGCGTGGCCGATGGCGCGGAAGCCGTCCACCGCTTCGGGATGGCGGTTCCAGACGGCGCTGCGCGGATAGATCAGTCCCACCTCGGCCCAGGACTCCGGCCGGTCATAGAGATCGCGGTGATCGCGCACGAAGCGCAGGTAGCGCGCGGCCGCTTCATAGCCGGCGGGGTTGGTGAACTGGATTTGCAGGCCCATGCCGGAGCCGCCCGTGGCCACGCCCTCGGCGATGGTGTTGCGCATGCGGATGTTCTCGTACTTGCCCATCATGAAGGGCTTCCATCCGCACATCTCGCGCAGCCAGAGGCAATCCAGCCAGGCCTCGCCGGCCTTGCGCTCGGCCAGCCTGGTGGGTCCATAGCCGCCGCTATACCAGAAGTAATTCTCGCCGCGGCCCCACTCGTCCACCGGAGTGAAGGCCCGCTCCTCGCCGGCGTTCATGTCGCCCAGGTGGTTCCACTGCGCCAGGATCAGGTCCGGCTTCCTTCGCCGCCCGTGGCCGATGAGCAGTTCGTCCCAGCGCCGCTTGAAATTCCGCGCGGCCCAGTGCATGGCTTCCCAGTCCAGTTCCGGCGATCCCGGTTTCGGCATGCCGGGGATGACGCCGGCGATCCTCTCGAACCGGTGAGCGGCCAGGTCGGCGATGCCGAAGCGCTTCTTCAGCTCTTCCGGTTTGAAACGGCCGGCGAGATAGCTCTTGAACTCGGCCTGGCAGTGCGGGCAGACGCAATCCCAGCGGTAGTTGTAGTTGCTCATGATGCCGTCCACGCCGGCATCCAGCGCTACGTCCAGCATGCGGCGCAGCAGTTGCCGGGCGTAGGGGCTGTTGACGCACAGCCCGTGGTAGTCCACGTAGTGCTTGTTCACCAGGGGGTTGCCGCTCGCGTCGCGCAGCATGAGCTCGCGCCAGTCGGGATGCGGCCTGGGCCCCAGGATGTCCTCGTGCCAGTGCTTCTCATAGAACTCGGCGAAATTGTTCTCCCGGCCGCCGCCCTTCTGAATCACGTTGATGATCTGGAAATGCGCCGCCACCTTGAGGCCGCGGCGGTGAATTTCGTCGTTAACCCGTCGCTGCGCGGCCAGGGCCTCGCGCTGCCCGGCCACCGGCAGGCGCATCATGTAGCCGGTGGAGGCGGGGTTGTCGGCATAGCCGTGGAACAGCGGGCCGTAGAAGCCGGCCTGCACCATTTCCGGCCGCACCTCTTCCAGGAACCGGTAGAAAGCCGGAGTGGTCGTGTCGCCCCAGGTGACGAAGAAGGTACGGAAATCGAAATCGGCATCCGGCAGATCGGGATGCCGGCCCGGGGCTCCTTTGAGGAGCAGGGGGGCGCCGGAAGCGCAAAGAAAACCTCGGCGGGAGATGGCTGTCATGTCGAGACTCAGGGGAATTATACCGAAGCGGGGCGCCGGTCCCGGCGACCGCCGGGGCCCGCATTCCGGGGGCTGGATTCCCGGGACTTCCGGACGATAATGGGTACCATGCTCAATCGCCGATCGTTTCTTCAAGCCGCCGGGGCCGGGCTGGGCAGCCTGTTCAGCCTGGAAGGACTGTCCGCCGCCGTGCAGACCTCCACCTCGCCGCACGGGCGCCCGAAACTGAAGATCAAGGACGTACAGGCGGTCCCCGCGATGGGAGCATTGTACGTCCGCATCTACACCGACCAGGGGGTGTACGGACACGGGGAAGCCGTCGATTCGGTCAGCGGCGGAGTGCCCATCGTGGCCGGCTTCCGCTGGGCCCTGATGGGGCAGGATCCGCTGAACGTGGAACTGCTTTTCGAGCGGCTGCGCACTTCAGGCATCTTCGCCGGCGCCCAGGCGGGGCAGTACGTCTCCGCTCTGACGGCGGTGGAAATCGCGCTCTGGGACCTGACCGGCAAGGCGGTGGGCCTGCCGATCTACCAGTTGCTGGGCGGCAAGACGCGCGAGCGCATCCGTATCTACTGCGATTCGGGCACCAACAACCGTAACGATCCCAAGGCCAAGGAGTTTATCGCTCAAATCATCGAGAACGGATTCACGGCCGCCAAGATCGATATCGACGACGGCATGGACCCGGACCGGTTCGACCGCGTGAACTGGACCGCCAACAACCTGGAGATCGAGCACATGGTCGACAAGGTGGCGTTCCTGCGCGAGTCGCTGCCCAGGCGGATCGAACTGGCCGTGGACATGCACGGGCGTTACGACCTGGGCACGGCCAAGCGCATGGCCAGGGAACTGGAGCCCTTCAAGCTGGAAGAACCGGTGCCTCCGGAGAACGTGGACGCCATGCGCGACGTGCGCGAATCGACCAGCACGCCCATCTGCGCCGGGGAGAACCTGTTCCTGCGGCACGGCTTCCGCGAGCTGTTGGAGAAGCGGGCGGTGGACATCATCATGCCCGACATTCAGAAGTGCGGCGGCCTGCTGGAGGGGCGCAAGATCGCCGACATGGCTCACACCTACTACGTGCCGATGGCGCCCCACTGCCAGGCTTCCCCCATGGGCACCATGGCCACCTGCCACATGTTGGCGGCGATCCCCAACGCCCTGGTTCTGGAGTGGCACTGGGGACACCCGGCCGCCCGCACCGTGCGCTGGAAGGAGTTCGTCAAGGAAGGCGACATCATCCAGAAGGGGTTCATCACGGTTTCCGACCGTCCCGGCATCGGGCTGGAGATGAACGACGAAGCGGTGAAGAAGAACCTGCGTCCCGGAACGCCCTGGTTCACCGCCTGAAGCTGCGGGAGTGGGGCAGCCCTTCCGGGCTGCCGCCGCGCTTCCGTCACCGCGTTACCGGAATACCACGCCCATGCGGAATTCGCCGAAGCTGTTCAGATCCTGGCCTCCGGGATATCCGCGCAGCTCGACCCGGAATCCCAACCGCCGCTGGAACCAGTAGTTCACTCCGCCGCCGAGATTCAGGAACAGTCCCGTGTCGCGCAGGTGCGCGATGGAGACGCCGCCGGTGACAAACGGGTCCAGGCGGTTGCCGTAGGAGCGGACCGGAATGTGATAGGCGGCGTTGGCCGAGGCCACCACGCCGCTGCCGTCCTTCTCGATGCCGCCCACCTCGGCCCCCAGCATCACCCGCGGGGCAACGGCCCATTCGCCTCCCATGCCGTAACGGAAGGCGCCACCGATGCCCCGGCCTCCGAAAGTCCCTCCCAGGAATCCGTATCCGAAGGACTGCTGTGCGAAGCCGTGCCCGGCGCCGAAAGTCAAACCAGCCAGCAAGAGCAGCAGAGAGATTCTCATCGTCGATTGCATGTTTGCGTGTGTCAAATTCCAGCGTAACAACCGCTACCTCGGCGCCCAATCCCGATCTGTTACACTCCGAACAATGGCGCAAGCCGCTAGGGTCCAGGCGAAATTGACGCGCACGCAGTGGGGATTCCTCCTGCTTCTACTGATCTCCGTGGGAATCAACTACATCGACCGGGGCAACCTCTCGGTGGCGGCGCCGCAGCTTTCCACGGAACTATCTCTTTCGCCCTCGCAGATGGGCGTTCTGCTTTCCTCGTTTTTCTGGACCTACGCTTTGCTGCAGGTAGTGGGGGGCTGGCTGGTAGACCGCTACGACGTGAGCCTGGTCTACGGCCTTGGGTTCTTCGTGTGGTCTCTGGCCACCGGGCTCACGGGTTTGGTCGGCAGTTTCGCCGCGCTCTTCGCCCTGCGGCTGCTGCTGGGCGCGGGAGAAGCGGTGGCGTTTCCGGCGTACTCGAAGATCATCGCCAACCACGTCCCGGAAAGCCGGCGCGGCCTCGCCAACGCGCTGGTGGATGTGGGCACGAAGGCCGGTCCCGCGCTGGGAACGCTGATCGGCGGGCTGCTGGTGGCGAACTTCGGCTGGCGGGCTCTGTTCATCGCGCTCGGTGTGGGGGCCATGTTGTGGCTGCCGCCGTGGGCGATCTGGGCGCCGCGAGACCATCACCGCCTGGTGCCGGTCGAGGACGAGGAAGCGCCCGGCCTCCTGGAGATTCTGCGGCAGCGTTCGGCCTGGGGCACGTTTCTGGGGCTGTTCGCGGGCAACTACGCCTGGTACTTCATGCTCACCTGGCTTCCCTCGTACCTGGTTCAGGAGCGCCACTTTTCGATGAGTATGATGGCCGTGCTGGGCTCGGTTCCGTTCTGGGGGATCGCGGTCTCCTCCATCACCGGCGGCTGGTTTTCCGACCGCTGGATCGCGCGGGGAGCGAGCGTGACGCGGGTGCGCAAGACCTTCTGCATCTGCGGACTGCTGGGCTGCACCCTGATGCTGCCCGCCGCCGCCATCCCGGATCACGGGCTCTCCATGGTTCTGCTGGTGGTCGCCTGCCTGCTGTTCGGGATGTTCAGCTCCAACCTGTGGGCCACTACTCAGACCCTGGCCGGGCCGGCTGCCGCCGGCAAGTGGACCGGCCTGCAAAACTGCCTGGGCAACATGGCCGGCGTCACTGCTCCCATCATTACCGGCATCATCGTGCAACGGACCGGTTTCTTCCTCCTGGCATTTCTAGCGGCCAGCATCGTTCTTGTGATCGGAGCTCTTTCCTACATCTTCATCGTGGGGCCGGTGGAGACGATCGACTGGAAGGCGGAGCGGCGGCGGCGGCAGGCCGTGGCGGTCAGAACCTGATTCGGGCCGCTACAGAGCGCCCGTGGAAAGACCGGCTCTCTTGCGGATCCCGTTCGCCCGGTGGTCCGTTTCTCTGGCCTTCTGCTCGCGCCCGGCGGCGCGGTAGACGGCCGCCAGATGGACCAGGTTCGCGGCAATGGCAGGTTCATTGGCCGGGACCTGTTGCTCCAGGATGCTGAGCGAGCGCTTCAAACCGGATTCGGCTTCGGTATTGCGGCCTTGCTGGAAGTGGCTGAGCGCCAGGCTGGTCAGGGTGACCGCCAGTTCGGGACTCGCGGGCGCCGCGAAGCGCTGCTGGACCTCCAGTTCCCGCTGGTACATCTCCCCGGCCGCCCGGTAGCGGCCCTGTTTGAAGAAGAGATCGCCCAGGTTCTGCAGAATCGGAACCGCGTCCGGGTGGTTCCGGCCGAGCCCTTCCTCCTGAACCGCAAGCGCCCGCCGGTACAGCGCCTCGGCCTCGACCGTGCGGCCCGTACGGAATTCCAGCGTGCCGTAGTTGTTCAGCAGCACCGCCAGCCGGGGATGCCGCGGACCCAGCTTCCTCTCCCATATCGCCAGGGCCCGGTCAAAAGCCGCACGCGCCTCGGGCCACCGGCGCAGGGCCTGGTAAACGCCGGCCAGGTTGTTCAGCGTGGAGCCGATGTCGGGGTGGTCGGCGGCCAGAGACTTCTCTCGGATAGCCAGGGCACGCGCCAGAGCGCTTTCAGCGGCCGAAAAATCGCCGCGGCCGTGATGGAGGGCGCCCAGGTTGTTGAGCACCTGGGCAAGGCCGGGGTCGTCCTTTCCCTGCGCCTTTTCTCGAATCGCCAGCGAGCGCCGGTAGAGCGATTCCGCCTCGGCGTAACGCCGTTGTACCCGGCACAACTCGCCCAGGTTATTCAGCACAGGAGCAAGCCGGAGATCCTCGGGTCCCGTGTGGCGCTCGAGAATGTTCAGGGAGCGGCGGTAGAGCGGCTCCGCCTCGCGGTAGTTTCCCCCCTCGCGCAACAGTTCCGCCAGGTTACTCAGAGTGTATGCCAGATCGAGCGGGCGGGTTTCGAGGTACTTCTCCCAGATCTCCAGCGCGCGGCGGTAATGAGTCTCTGCCTCCGGGTAGCGCCCTTGCGCGCGATAGAGGGCCGCCGAGTTGTTCAAGGTCCTGGCGAGACGGTGCTCCTCCTCGGGGTGTTTCCGAGCCTCGGCGAGCGCGGCCTGGTAGGTTTTCTCCGCCTCTGCATAGACGCCCTCGCGAGCCAGGCGATCCGCATCCACGAGCAACCGATCCCAGAGGGCAACGTCAGCGTAAAGAGTAATACGGATTACTGCTGCCATCGTCGCGGCGAGGCAGACCTTCTTCATTCACCATCCTCCTCTCAACGGTGAGTTATACTTGGTTGCCCGAATTATAGTGCTTCGATTTGACGCACTTGAATCGAAAGGGTGAGGGAGGACACCGTTTGATTGTTTGCGCCACACGGAAGCGCCCGCTCCGGTGCAACCGTGCTACGCGAGCACTCATCGGATTCCTGTTCGCGCAGTGACCGCCTATGGCTGTTTCTCTTTTGAAGGATTACCGGAAGGCAGGAAAGACACCCCCGCCCGGGGGGTCCAGTGGCTGGGGTGGAGGCGGGGGGCGGCCCGGTTCCTCGCGCCAGGCGGCCTTCCTCGGGATGCTGGTGGTCTTCGCGGCCGTGGCCGTGTTCTTCGGCGCTCTTTCCGCGGCGTTTCTGGTACGGCGCGCCTCGTCCCAGGATTGGGCGGGTGTACGCCTGCCCCGTGTGCTCTGGTGGAACACCGGAGTTCTTCTGGTGAGCAGCGTGCTTCTGGAGCTGGCCCGCCGTGCGCTGCGGTCCGCCCGGCGGCTGAGGTTCAACCTCTACTGGACGGCGGGTACGGCGCTCGGGGCCTTGTTTCTGGCGGGCCAGTACCTGGCCTGGCGGCTGCTCCAGAACGGCGGAATCTCTCTGGGCACGAACCCCGGCAGCTCGTTCTTCTATGTACTCACGGTAGCGCACGCCTCGCACCTGTTGGGCGGCGTGATCGCATTGCTGTACGTGGACATTCAGGCCCTGCGCTTTCGCCTCGGTCCCGGCAAGAGGACCGCGGCCGATGTCAGCGTGTTCTACTGGCACTTCATGGGCGCGCTGTGGGTGTACGTGTTCGCGCTGCTGGTTCTTCTCGGGTGACTCGCGCTCCCCGGCCGGAGCACCTTCTTACGGTGCAGGGGCAGCAGGGTAAGACGTGGGCCACAACGGTTCCAACGAGTGCTCGTCAATCCGCCGGCTGAGGTTCGCCCGTCACCTGCAGGTTATTGGTCACGCCCACCACACCGGGAACGGCGCGGGCGGCTTCCCCGGCCTTCTGCTTGACTTCCCGGCTACTCACCTGGCCGGAGAGCGTCACCACCCCGTTGGTCGTGTTCACGTCCACGTTGGTCAAGGTTGAAAGGCGCACCTCGGATGCCAGCCGGGACTTCAGTTCCGTGGTGATTCTCAGGTCCTTCACCTGGCTTTCGGGCGACTGTGTCGTCCGGCATCCCGGCGCAAGAGCAAGACTCAATGCAAAAAGAAGCACAAGAGCACGCATAGGCCCCCCTGACACCCACAGCACATCGGGGGCTACTGTGAGACTTCCAACGTGACTGTCGCGCTGGCACGGACCTCGACGGGCCCGGGAGTAACGGGGGTGGGAACGGGGCCCGCTTCCGCGGCCAGGAGCCCCATGTCGCGCATGGGACGGATGGGCCCCTGGCCGCCGCCCTCCACCGAGACCACCCGGACGACCCGGAGCCCCAGCGCTTTGGCCATGGCTTCCGCCTTGGTCCGGGCCTTCAGGGCGGCTTCGGCCAGGGCCTGGGCCTCCGCCGCGGTTTCGTCCTTCAGCGAGAAGTCCAGGCGGTGGATGCGGTTGGCGCCCGCCTTTGTGGCTGCGTCGATCAGCGGCCCGGCCAGAGACAGTTCGCCGGTCCGGACGCGCAGCAGGTTGGTGGCGGTGTATCCCGCGAGGACCGGCTGGCCGCCCTCGCGAGGATGGCGATAGTTGGGGGCAACGGAGTAGGCGACCGTCTTGATCTCCCCGCGCGAGCCTAACGCCCGGCGCAGTTCCGCCTGCACCGCCTCGAGCTGCCTGGCGTTCTGGCCGGCCGCGGCTTCCGCCGTCGATGCCTGGGTGACCACCCCGATATCCAGGGACACCTGGTCCGGCTCGGCCGACACCGCGGCGTCGGCGCCGGCGCGAACCACGGGCGGCAAAGCCGGATTGGCGGCCGTCTGCGCGGCGGCGGCGCCGGCCAGCAGGAGCGCAAGCAGTAAGTTCACAGGTACGCAGTTCATGGGAAACGGTAGAAGAAGCCAATTGTCGCCCGGGCGAAGGTCCGGTCGCTGAAACAGAACTTCAGTTCGGGACGCACCCCCCAGCGCCTGGACAAATAATAGCGCAGGCCCGCGCCTATGTGGAAAACGCCATCGGCATCCGACATCCTCGCGGTTCCCCGGCCGTTGCTGGTCACCACGTCCGACGAGGCGTATAGAACGCCGGCGCCGACGGCCAGGTAGGGCGCGAAGTTGGGACGCACCACTGCGTTGAAATGAACCCCGCCGGTGAACTCGTACAGGCTGGACCGGTTCGTCACCTGCCCGGCGGAACGCTGGTAGGCCCGGTCGCCGAGCGGAGTGTACGAAGCCTCGAAAAACGGGTAGACGGCGGTCGATTGCGCGTTCGCCAGAGAGGCCGAAACCGAGGGATGTGAGCCCAGCCCGGTGAGCGCTCCCAGGGCTCCCGACACTTCCCAGACATCGGCTTCGTCGGCCTGGGCAGCCAGGGTGGGAGCGAAACCCGCGGCCAGAATGACGAGTTGAATGAGCCGTTGCATCGCCGTACCGATGCAACGAGCAATCCGCGTGCCGAAGACCCCGGAGCTATCCCCGCGCGAGCATGCCCACCACGGCATTGGCCATCACGGCGCCCATGCCGATGGGGATCATGTACTTCCACCCGATGTCCATCAACTGGTCATAACGGAAGCGGGGGAAGGTGCCGCGGAACCAGATCAGCAGGTAGATCACGAAGGCTACTTTGAAGAGGAACCAGAGCACATTCTGCACCGCCGCGTTGATCACCGGGACCATCAGCACCAGGCCGATCAGGATCAGCGCCACGTTCAAGGCGGCCAGCAGGTAGCGGTGGGCCGGGTACTTCAGCTTCGGAATCAGCCGGAAACCGGCCAGGCCGGCGCCGGCGAAGACCAGCAGCGGCACCCCGTAGTTGAGCGGCACGTCCAGCCAGGCGACGTTGGGGAACGGGCGCAGCCAGCCGCCCCAGAACAGGGTCACGGCCACGGCGGAGACCACCAGCATGTTGGCGTATTCGGCCAGGAAGAAGAGGGCCCAGCGGAAGCCGCTGTACTCGGTGTGGAAGCCGGCCACCAGCTCGTTTTCGGCTTCGGGCAGATCGAAAGGCGCGCGGTTGGTCTCGGCCACGGCCGCGATCATGTAGATCACGAACGGCACCACCATCAGGCCATAGTTCGCGAAGACGAACCATACCCCCCGCTCGGCCTGCTGCTGCACGATGCCCTGCATGCTCAAGGTGCCGGCCACCATCAGGCCGGAGAGCAGCGCGAAGGCCATGGCTACTTCATAACTGACCAGTTGGGCCGCGCTGCGCAGCGCGCCCAGCAGGGGATAGTGGCTGTTCGAAGACCACCCGCCCAGGATGATGCCCAGGATGCCCACCGCCGACATGGCCAGCACGATCAGAATACCCACGTTCACATCGGCCACGGCTAAAGTGCGGGAGAAAGGAATCACCGAGAAAGAGGTCAGCGCGGCCACGGTGGAAACCACCGGCGCCATCCAGAAGATGAAATGGTCGGCCCGGGTGGGGATGATGTCTTCCTTGGTCAGAAGCTTCACCGCGTCGGCCAGCGGCTGCAGAATGCCGTGCGGGCCGGTGCGCATAGGTCCCAGCCGGACCTGGAAATCCGCCAGCACCTTGCGCTCGATCAGCGAAAGGTACAGAGCCGCCGCCGGCACCGCCAGGATCACCACGATGGCGACGGCCAAAGGCAGGAACAAGGGATGATTCAGAATCGTTTCCATATCATCGCAACAGCGAAGTTTGCGCCAGCCGCAGGAAAGGTTCGGGGTACACCCCGATCCAAAGCGTCAGGACGCCGCTAACGGTCAGAGCCACACGCAGCCCGAAACTCGAGGCCAGGGGCATCTTGTCGGCCACTTCTCCCGCGAACATGCTGCGCACGATGCGGAAATAGTAGTAGATGGCCAGCGCGACATACAGGGTCGCGATCACGGCCAGCACATAGTGCCCGGTTTGGATCAGCGACAGGAAGATGTAATACTTGCCCAGGAAGCCCGCGGTCGGCGGAATTCCGGCCAGCGACAGCAGGAAGATCAGCATCAGCACGGCATAGCCCGGGCTCTTGTGAATCAGTCCTGCCATGTCATCGACATCCTCGCCGATGATGTCCTGCCGCCGCAGGGCCACCACAACCAGAAACGCTCCCAGGTTCATGAAGGTATAGACCAGCACGTACACCGCGATGCCCTGGATGCCGGTGTCGTTGCCCGCGATCAGGCCGAGCAGCATGTAGCCGGCGTGCGAGATGGAACTGTATGCCAGCATGCGTTTCACGTTGGTCTGGGTCAGGGCGGCAAAATTCCCGACCGTCAGGGTGGCGACGGCGACGACGACGAGCAGGGGCTCCCAGACTTCGCGGGCGGCTGCCAGAGGTCCCAGGAAGATGCGCAGGAGAAAAGCGAACGAGGCGGCCTTCGAGGCGACCGACAGGTAGGCGGTCACAGTGGTGGGGGCGCCCTCGTAAGCGTCCGGGGCCCACATGTGGAAGGGCACCACCGAGATCTTGAACAACAGGCCCACCGAGGTGGTCACCCCGGCCACGAACAGCACCGGGTCCCAGGGATCGCGCGAGGCCAGGGCCGCGGTCACTTCCCGCAGCCGCGTCGAGCCCGCCATGCCGTACATCAGCGAGAAGCCGTAGGCCAGGAAGCCGCTCGAGAACGCTCCCAGCAAAAGGTACTTGAGCGCGGCTTCATTGGAGCGCTTGTCCCGCCGCAGGAAGCCGACCATGATGTAGAAGGACAGCGCCATCAGTTCCAGGCCGACGAACAGGGTCACCAGGTCGGTGCCCGCGGCCAGGAAAAACATGCCGCACTGCGACAGCAGGATCAGCGCGTAATACTCGCCGTGGTGCTCGCCCTCGATTTCCAGGTAGCGATAGGAGACGATGGCCACCAGCAGCGCCGCCGCGATGAACACCCAGTTGAAAAAGAGGCTGAACCCGTCGATGGTCAAGGCGCCCTGGAAGGCCGTGATTTCGGGGATGCCGTTGGCCGCGAGGAAGGCCTGCTGCCGCCAGAGGCCGTAGCCGGTAAAGGCCTCGCCCAGGGCCACGAACAGGAGCAGCCACTTGCGCTGTTTCGGGGCGGGGAAGACCAGGAAATCGAAGAGCAGCACCGCGCAGCCGAACAGCGCCAGCATGATCCCGGGGATCAGCACGAAGTGGTCGGTGGAAGTGTAGAACTGGCTCACCGGGACCCTCCCTCGAGCGCCGCGGAGGGCGAATGAGGCGCGGCCGCTCTGGCATTGGCGGTCCCGGCCTGGTAGTAACCGGGCCGGACCCTTTCGACAATCTGCTGCACGGGTTTCTCCAGCACGTCGAAGTAAGGCTTGGGATAGACCCCGATCCAGATGGCCCAGGCGATCAGCGGAAGGAACACCGCCATCTCGCGCAGGTTCAGGTCGGGCAGGTGCAGGTTCTTGGCGTTGGTCACCTGGCCGAGGATGGTGCGCTGGTACAGCCACAGCAGGTAAGCCGCGCCCAGCACCACGCCCACCACCGCGAAGCCGGCCCAGGCGCGGTTGGCCTCAAAGGCCCCCTGCAGAATCGTGAACTCTCCGATGAACCCGTTCAGCAGCGGCAGGCCGGCGGAACTCAGCATGGCGATCGCGAACACCGTGGCATAGCGCGGCATCACGTGGCCGAGTCCGCCATACTCGGCGATCTCGCGCGTGTGCCGGCGCTCGTAGACGATGCCGATGATGAGGAAGAGCATGCCGGTCGAGATGCCGTGGTTGATCTGCTGGATCACGCTGCCGGCGATGCCGTTGGGGTTCAAGGCGAAGATGCCCAGTGTGCAGAAGCCCAGGTGGCTCACCGAAGAGTAGGCCACCAGTTTCTTCCAGTCCTGCTGCATCAGGCTCACCATGGCTCCATAGATGATGGCCACGATGGAAAGCGCCGCCAGCACCCCCACGATGGTCTGATCGATGGAGGCCTTGGGCAGCAGCGGCAGCGAGAAGCGGATGAAACCGTAGGTCCCCATCTTCAGCAGGATGCTGGCCAGGATCACCGAGCCGGCGGTGGGCGCCTCCACGTGCGCGTCCGGCAGCCAGGTATGGAACGGGAACATCGGCACCTTGATGGCGAAGCCGATGAAGAACGCCCAGAACACCCAGCGCTCCAGGCCCAGCGGCAGGTTCAGCTTCATCAGTTCGGCGATCTCGAAAGTGTAGAAACCGAACTGCTGGTAATGCTGGAAGTAGAGCGTCAGGATGCCCAGCAGCATCAGCACCGAGCCGGCCACCGTGTACAGGAAGAACTTGATGGCCGCATACAGCTTCCGCGGCCCGCCCCAGACGCCGATGATAAAGTACATCGGCACCAGCACCACTTCCCAGAACACGTAGAACAGAAAGAAGTCCAGGGCTACGAAGACGCCGATGATCCCGGTCTGCTGCAACAGGAACATGGCGTAGTATTCCTTCACGTGGGTGTCGATGGCGCTCCACGAGGAGAGGATGGCCAGGAAGCCGACCACGGTGGTCAGCATCACCAGGAGCAGGCTGATCCCGTCGATGCCGATGGCGTACTTGACACCCAGCGACGGGATCCAGTCCATGCTCTCGACGAACTGGAAGCCCGCCGCGCTTTTATCGAAGCGGAAGACCAGCGGGAGGGAAACCAGGAAGCCCGCGAAGGCCGCCACGTTCGCCCAGACGCGGATCAGCGTCCGGTTGGAGGAAGGAATCAGCAGCAGGACCAGCAGGCCTGCCAGGGGGGCGAAGAGCACAATACTCAATAAGTGCCGGTCCATAGGGTCACCGCATCACGTAATAACCAAAGAACAGCAGGACGCCGGCCACCATCACCAGCGCGTAGGCCTGTACCCGGCCGGTCTGCACCATGCGCGCCGGGAAGGAAAGCATCCTGACGGTGAACGATGACAACCGCACCGCGCCGTCGATGATCCACGTGTCCCACCAGATCGACAGCGTCGAAGAAAACCGCGTCATCCAGCCGGTGCCGTTGACGCCGCCGTCGATCACCTTGAGGTCGAAACGGCCGGCCGCCCGCCCGCCGGCCTTGCCGAAGCCGTTGACGAAGAGGAAATCGTAGATCTCGTCCACGTACCACTTGTTGGCCAGGGTGTTGTAGAGCGGCCGGAAGCGCTCGGCCAGGCGTTCGGGCAGCTCGGTCCGGACCAGGTAGAAACGGCGCGCGAGCAGGATCCCGCCCACCGCCAGGGCCACCGACAGTCCCATCAGCAGCCACTCGAGGGCGGCGTCGTGATGGGCCGCTTCGGCGCTGTGAGCCGCCGCGCCGGAAAACAGGGGCTCCAGCCAGGATTCAAACAGCCGGAAGCCCTCCGGAAGGTTCCACAACTTGGGCGTGCCGATCCAGCCTGCCAGGATGCTGCCCGCGGCCAGCACCACCAGCGGCGCCGTCATCACCGCCGGCGATTCGTGTATGCGGGCCTCCACTTCCGGCTTCACGCGCGACCTGCCGAAGAACGTCAGGCTCATCAGGCGCCACATGTAGAAGGCCGTCATGGCCGCGGTGGTCAGGCCAATGAGATAGAGCAGCTTCGACCCGGAAGGCGAACTGTAGGCCTGCCACAGGATCTCGTCCTTGGAGAAGAATCCGGCCAGGCCCGGAATGCCCGCGATGGCGATAGCGCCGATCAGCATGGTGCGATAGGTGACCGGAATCCGGTCCTTCAAACCGCCCATGCAGCGCATGTCCTGCTCGCCGCCCATGGCGTGGATCACCGAGCCGGAGCCAAGGAACAACAGGGCCTTGAAGAAGGCGTGGGTGAAGAGGTGGAAGATCGCCACCCAGTAGGCGCCCACGCCCAGAGCGAGGAACATGTATCCCAGCTGGCTGACGGTCGAGTAGGCCAGCACCCGCTTGATGTCGTTCTGAACCAGCGCGATGGAGGCCGCCCAGATGGCGGTGAAGGCGCCGATGAAGGCGACCACGACGGAAGTGGCCGGTGTGAGCTGAAACAGGGCGCTGGAACGGGCCACCATGTAGACGCCGGCGGTCACCATGGTGGCCGCGTGGATCAGGGCGGAGACCGGGGTGGGGCCCTCCATGGCGTCCGGGAGCCAGGTGTACAGCGGGATCTGGGCGGACTTGCCGGTGGCCCCGACGAAGAGCAGCAGGGCCGTGGCGCTCAACACTCCGAAGCCTGCCGTCTCCGCATGAAACCCGGCCAGGGCCTGGTTCACTTCCAGAAAACGCACGCTGCCGAACAGGGCGAACACCAGGAAGATTCCGATGAGGAAACCGGCGTCGCCCACGCGGTTGACCACGAAGGCCTTCTTGCCCGCGTCCGCAGCCGACTTCTTATGGAAGTAGAAACCGATCAACAGGTAGCTGCACAGGCCCACTCCCTCCCAGCCGACGAACAGCAGGGCGTAGTTGTTGGCCAGCACCAGCATCAGCATGAAGAAGACGAATAGGTTCAGGTATCCGAAAAACCGGTAGTAGCCTCCCTCGTGCCCCATGTAGCCGATCGAATAGACGTGAATCAGGAATCCGACGCCGGTCACCACCAGGATCATGACCGAACTGAGCGGGTCCAGCAGAAAACCCCAGTCGGCGGTGAACCGCGCCAGGCTGCCTGCGGCGGTGTGGAAGGGGAGGCCGGCCAGCCAGGTGAACTGGACCACCTCGTGAACCCGTTCGGCTTTTTGGGCCAGTTGGGCCACGGCGCCGGCGGAGAAAATGAACGACAGCAGCACCATGCCCGGGCAGAGCAGGCTGACTAGCATCCTGAGCGGCGAGGCATGCGCGTGGTGGTGCGCGCCGGATGAGTGGGAGTGCGAGGCCACGCCGGGCGCGACGGCCACTTCGGAGGACGCCTGGGGATCCAGTTTCCACCCGATCAGCAGCATGGCGATGGCCCCGGCCAGGGGAAATAGCGGGATCAGCCAGATCAGGTCGAGGAAATTTACCATTTGAGCAGGTCCACCTCGTCGGCCAGTATCGTTTCTTTATTCCGGAACAGAGCGATCAGGATACCCAGGCCGACGGCCGCCTCCGCCACCGCCACCGTGATCACGAAGATGGCGAAAACCTGACCGTGGGCCTGGCCGAGATACTTGGAGAAAGCGATCAGGTTGATGGTGACGGCGTTCAGGATCAGCTCGATGGACATGAGAATGATGACGATGTTGCGGCGCGTCAGCACGCCGATGGTGCCGATCAGCAGCAGGGCCGCGCTCAGCCACAGGTAATGCGCCGTGGTAACCGGATGCATATCAGATCCTCTTCTTGGCCATGATGACCGAGCCTACGACAGCCACCAGCAGGAGAACGGAGGCCACTTCGAAAGGCAGCAGATATTCGGAGAACAGCACCTGGGCCAGAATCTCGGTGTTGCCCATGCCCGGGGCGGGGGGCGTCTCCGAGGGCCGGGCGAACTGGAAGGCTGCGGCGCCGCGATACAAAACGTAAGCCAGTTCCGCTCCCACCGCCAGCACGCAGGCCAGGGCGATCCACCATTGCTTGTTGAATTGCCTCTCCGTGGCCGCCTGCTCCAGGTTCACCAGCATGATTACGAACAGGAACAGGAGCATCACGCCGCCCACGTACAGGATGATCTGCACGGCGAACAGGAACTCGGCCTGCTGCAGCAGGTAGAGCCCCCCCACTCCGATCAGCGAGATGATCAGGTAGATGGCGCTATGAACCGCGCTCTTGCGGGTGATGGTGAGGACGCCACCGCCGAGCACCAGGAGGGCAAAGACGTAGAAAAGAACGGTATCGGTCATCGGCTAGCATTCATAGGGAGTGGGCTTGGGCCCTTCTTCCAGCATCTGGCGGTCCCAGATCTGGCCTTCGCGCGAGTACGTCGCGATTTCGAAGTCCTGGGTCAGTTCCAGGGCGTCGACCGGGCAGGCATCCTCGCAGAGTCCGCAGAACATGCAGCGGGAGGTGTCGTAGGTGAAGGTGGTCAGTTCCTTGCGCCGGGTCTGCTCGTTGCGCTCGCTGCCCACCACAATCAGGTTCTCCGGGCAGGCCAGAGCGCACAGGTTGCAGGCGATACAGAGCGTCTCGCCGGTTTCCGGGTTGGTGTTGAGCCGCGGCGCCCCGCGGTAGCGCTCGCCGATGCGCGGTCTTTGGGCCGGATACTGCTCCGTGCAGATGTGCTTGGGGTGCTGGTAGCGGAAGGTCACCCGCAGACCCTTGAGCAGGTCCACCAGGAAGACGGTTCGAAAAAACTTACGCACGATGTTGCCCCTTTACTCTGTTGTGCCGCACGTTCTTCACGTGCCCCGGCGGCGCTTCCGCCGCCGCCCGCCGGGCGCCGGACTTCAACGATCCACCTCGCCCAGCACGATATCGATGGTCCCGATGACCGCCACCACGTCCGCCACCAGTCCGCCGCGCACCATCTTATCCACGGCCTGGAGGTTGATGAAGGAGGGCGGCCGGACGCGCACCCGGTAGGGCTGAGGCGAGCCGTCGCTCACCACGAAGTAGCCCAGCTCACCTTTGGGCGCCTCGATGGACACGTAGGCTTCCCCGACCGGGGGCTTGATCACCTTGGGCACCTTGCCCATGATAGGCCCTTCGGGAATCCGGTCCACCGCCTGCCGGATGATGCGCACCGACTGCCGCATCTCCTCCAGCCGCACCTTGTACCGGTCGAAGGTGTCGCCGTTCTCCCCGGTGGGAATGTCGAACTCGTACTGATCGTAGCCGGAATAGGGCTGCGCTTTCCGGATGTCCCACTTCACGCCCGCCGCCCGCAGCAGAGGGCCGGTAACGCCGTACGCCTTGCACTCCTCGGCCGTCAGGATGCCCACTCCCTTCAGGCGTCCGATCCAGATGCGGTTGCCGGTGAGCAGTTCCTCGTACTCGTCCACCTTGGCCAGGAACATGTCGCAGAAGGCCTTCACCTGCTCCTCGAACCCGTCGTAGAGTTCGTACTGCAGGCCGCCGATCCGGAAGGCGTGGGTGGTGAGGCGGGCGCCGCAATAGTTCTCGAAAACGGTGAGCACCTCTTCCCGCTCCCGGAAGCAGTAGAAGACCGGGGTGAGCGCGCCGATGTCCAGCGCGTGGGTGCCCAGCCAGACCAGGTGGCTGGCGATGCGGTTCAATTCCGTGAGGATCACCCGCACGGCCTGCGCCCTGGGCGGCGCCTCGATGTTCAACAGCTTCTCCACCGCCAGGCAGTAGCCCAGGCCGTTGGACACCGCGGCCACGTAGTCCATGCGGTCCACGTAGGGAGTGAACTGCTGGTAGGTGCGGTTCTCGCCGATCTTCTCCACGCCCCGGTGCAGGTAGCCGATCACGCAGTCGGCGCCCAGCACCTTTTCGCCATCCAGCTTCAGAATGACGCGCCGCACCCCGTGGGGGGAGGGGTGCTGCGGGCCCATGTTCAGGACCAGCTCGGTAGAGTCTAAGAAGGTTGCTTCCGCCATACGGCTTACTGGGCGCTCTCGATGCCCAGGTTCTCCTGGACCCAGCGATCGTCCTGCCGGGTGATGGGATAGTCTTTGCGCAGCGGGTGGCCCTGCCACTCCTCCGGCAGCAGAATCCGCTGCATGTTCGGATGGCCCGCGAAGCGGATGCCGAACATGTCGTACACCTCGCGCTCCAGCCAGTTGGCCGTCAGGTGCACTCCGGTCGCACTCGGCGGAGTGGCGCCCTCCGCGATCCGGGTCTTGATCCGGACGCGCTCGTTGCGCGAAAAGCTGTAGAGGATATAGACGAGATCGAACCGCTCCGGCCGCTGGGGATAATCCACGGCGGTGACGTCCACCAGGTAATCGAAACCGGCTTCCAGCTTCAGGTGCTCGATGATGGGGATCACGGCTTCCGGCCTGGCCACCAGGAAGTTCTGGCCCAGGTAAGTGGAGAACTCCAGGATCCTGTCGCCGAACTGATCCTGCAAGCGCTTCGTCAGCTCGTCCTCCCACGGCACGCTAGCCATAACCGCCGGCGCTTTGGGCGGAGCATGCTTGGCCGCCGCCGGGGGCTTGGCCGCCGGGCCTGCGGCAGGTTTCGGCGGGGTTGGCGGGGGCGAGCCGGGCGATGGGGAGGAAGGTGAAGCTTCAGCCGCCGGTTTTGGGGGTTCGGCGGAAGGCGGAACGATCCCCTCGGGTTTCTGCTCGTCAGGCATGGGATCCCTACTTCGTGATTAAGACCAGATGTAACACAGAGTTGGGGACCGGCGCAAATCGGAGTCCAAGGTGGGATTGAGGCGCGTCTACCCTTTTCGCCGGGCCCGCCGGATTTCCTCCAGCCGCTCGGCGATACGCTTCTCCAGACCGCGGTCCGAAGGATGGTAGAAGCGCTGTCCGGCCTGGGAAGGCGGCAGGCACTCCATGTCGGTAAGGGCATCCTGAAAATCGTGCGCGTGCCTGTAGCCCTCACCGTAGCCCATCTGCTTCATCAGACGGGTGGGAGCGTTCCGCAGGTGCATCGGCACGGGCTCAGCCACGCTGGCCTGCACCACCTGCCTGAGCCGGCCCATGGCCCGGTAGGCCGCGTCGGACTTGGGGGCCACGGAGAGGTAGATGACGGCCTGAGCCAGGGCCAGGTCGCCCTCGGGAATGCCCAGGAAATGCACGGCCTGCATGGCCGCCACGGCCTGCTCGAGCGCGCGCGGATCGGCCAGGCTGATGTCCTCGATGGCCATGCGCACCAGGCGCCGCGCGATGTACAGCCGGTCCTCGCCGGCCTCCAGCATGCGCGTCAGCCAGTACAGCGCCGCGTCCACATCGCTCGACCGCACCGACTTGTGCAGCGCCGAGATCAGGTTGAAATGCTCTTCCCCGCTCTTGTCGTAGAGCAGCACCTTGCGCTGGATGGCATCCTCGACCGCTTCCGGGGTGAGCCGCTTTCCAGGCAGGGCTGCGGCCGCGGCAGCCTCCAGCGTGTTGTAGGCCGTGCGGGCATCGCCGCTGGCATAGATGGCGATCTGCTCCAGCAGCTCGTCCGGCGTTTCGATCTCCAGTTCGCCCAGACCGCGTTCGCGGTCGCCCAGCGCGCGCTTCAGCAACCCCACGATCTCCTCAACCGCCAGCAGGCGCAGGGCGTAGACCTTGGCACGGGAAAGCAGAGCGGAGATGACTTCGAAAGACGGGTTCTCCGTCGTCGCTCCGATCAGGATGATGTCGCCGCGCTCCACGTAAGGCAGGAAAGCGTCCTGCTGCGCCTTGTTGAAGCGGTGGATCTCGTCAATGAACAGAATCGTGCGCCGGCCGAGGCGCCGCAACCGCTCGGCGTCGGCCATGACCGCCTTGATCTCCTTGATGCCGCTCAGCACCGCGCTGAAGGGGATGAACTCGCAGCGGGTCAGCCGCGCGATGAGGCGGGCCAGCGAGGTCTTGCCCACTCCGGGCGGGCCCCAGAAAATCATGGAGGCCAGTTCGTCCCGGTCGATCTGGGCCCGCAGCGGCTTGCCGGGCGCCAGGATGTGCTCCTGGCCCGCGAACTCGCTCAGGCTTTCCGGCCGCATGCGGTCGGCCAGCGGCCGGCCCTTGTCCACCCGTTCCGGCTCCGGCAGGCTGGTATCGAACAGGCTCATGCCTTCAGACACCTCTGGCGGCGCGCCTCATAGAGAATGATGGCGGCGGCCACCGCGGCGTTCAACGATTCGACCCCGGCGGTAGCGATACTCAAGTTCATCGCGGCCGGGCGCAGCGCCTCGCTCACGCCCCGCGCCTCGCTGCCGATGATAACGCCGCACTTGCGGGTCAGGTCCACGTCGCCCAACAGCTTGGAGGAGGGTCCGCAGCGCGGAACGGTCGCGTACAGATCCAGCCGGTTCTGCTGCAGGGCGGCCCGGGCCAGAGCGGCATCCAGGCCGTACACAAAGGGGACCCGGAACAGGGAGCCGGCCGAGGCGCGCAGCGTCTTCGGATGGAAGGGTGTAACGGTGCCTTTCAGGAACAGCAGGCCGCTGGCCCCGAAGGCTTCCGCGGAACGGGCGATGGCGCCGGCATTGCCGGGATCCTGCAGTCCGTCCAGAACCACCACCAGGGCGCGCCCGCGAAACAGTTGTTGCAGGGCCCACTGCTGCGGGCGCACCAGCGCGATCACCCCCTGCGTGGATTCCGTGCCCGCCAGGCGCTGGAATAGCGTATCGTTCAGCACCGCCAGGCGAACCCCCGAGAGCCGCCGCACGTGGCTCTCCACGGCCGAATGGACCGATTCCGCCGCCAGCACCGCGCCCACCCGCAGGTCGCTGCGCAGCGCCTCTTCCAGCAGGTGGAAGCTTTCGGCCACCCAGTAACCTTCCTCGGTCAGGCTGCCCCGTACGATGGCACGGCGGACATCCTTCAGCAGCGGGTTGGCGGGACTGCTCAGATGTTCCACTTTGCTCACCGCTAAAATATGTCACGATCAGGATAGCGCAGATGAAACGCACCCTTGTGGCGCTGGGAACGGTTTCCGGGCTGGTGCTGGCCGGCTATCTGCTGGTGATCTCGCTGCGGATCAAGCGCCAGTCCACTCACGACGAAGCGCACCGCGCCGACGTGATCGTCGTACTGGGCGCCGCGGAATACAGCGGCCGTCCCTCGCCGGTATTCAAGGCGCGCCTGGACCACGCGCTCAGTCTGTACCGCAAGGGACTGGCGGCGCACATCCTCACCACCGGGGGCGCGGGAGGCGATCCGCACTTCACCGAAGGTGACGTAGGCCGCGCCTACCTGATCCTGCGCGGAGTGCCCTCGGAAGCCATCCTGGTGGAACCGGAGGGGTCCAGCACGGTGCACAGCCTGACGGCCGCCTTCGAGATCATGAACCGCATGGGCATGCGCAGCTGCATCGTGGTCAGCGACGGATATCACATCTACCGGGTCAAGAAGCTGCTGGAGTCGCGCGGGCTGAGGGTGTACGGATCGCCGCGGCCTTCCGAGGCCCCCGCGGATCTGCGCGCCTGGTGGCTCTACCTCCGCCAGTCGGTGGGCTACCTGCTGTGGTCTATCGGCGTTCCGGTGTGACTCGATGACGGAAGCGATCGCAGTGCGCGCCGCCGGTACGGCCGACCTGCCCGCCATCGAATGGATTCAACAAGTCTCGCCCGCGGCTTCGCAGTGGCCTGTTTCGGACTATCTCGATTACGATTGCCGGGTAGCCGTGGAGGCGGGCCAGGTCGCCGGCTTTCTGGCGGCGCGCCAGGTGGCCGCCGGCGAATTCGAAATACTGAACCTGGCCGTGGCCCCCGGGCGGCGAAGAAAAGGCGTGGGCCGGGCGCTGATTTCGGCCCTGCTGCGGGAGCGTCCGGCGAGCGTCTTCCTCGAGGTCCGCGAGTCGAATTCCGAAGCCCGCCTCTTCTACCACAGCCTGGGCTTTCGGCCCGCCGGCCGCAGGCCCGGGTACTACCGGAACCCGGCCGAGGACGCGGTTGTCATGCAATACCATTCATGTTAAGGTTCTGGGTAGACGGCACCGTCTGGGGGCCGTAACGAACAGTGTTGGACAACGTGAAGATCACCCACCGAGCCCTCTTCCAACCTAAAAGCGACTCGGCGCGGCATCCTCACTCCTGGAGGAACTGCCTAATGGAACGGAATACGCTTGATGACTTGAGAGCGCATCTGATGGAGACGAACGAAGAGTTCCGAGGCCTGGTGCAGCGGCACTCCGAGTACGACCGGCAGTTGGAGGCTTTGGAGGCCAGACCTCATCTTTCTCCTCAGGAACAGATGGAGGAGGTACGGCTGAAGAAACTGAAGCTGCGGTTGAAAGATCAGATGGAAGCCATCATGAGCCGTTACCGGGCTCAGGTGGCCTGACCGTCAGGTGCGCGAATCGTAGAATCCAGGAGCCCGGCTCTGGGGAAGGCCAGACCGGGCTCTCAGTGTTTATGGGCGATTTCGAAGAGCCAGTCCGGATTCCGGTCACCAGCGTCTTTGACCTGCACAGCGTCCCCCCTCGCGAGGTCGGGGCGGTGGTGGAGGCCTACCTCGAGGAGGCCCGCCGCCTGGGACTGAAAGCCCTGCGCATCATTCACGGGCGCGGCATCGGGGTGCAGCGTGAGATGGTGCGCTCCGTACTGGCGCGCACCGAGTTCGTCCAGTCTTTCCACGACGCGCCGGCCGAGGCCGGCGGATGGGGCGCCACCGTAGTCACCCTGCGCTGAGCGCGGGCTATCGCGATGCCGGCGCGGCGCGCGGCGCCAGAGCCACCTCTTGCAGATCGGTCAAACGCGGCGGGCGGTGCAGTGTCATGTATACGCCCAGGAACGTCAGGGCCAGCAGACCCAGCAGCACCAGCACCGCGATCAACCGCACGACGCCCCGAATGGGTGCGAACGCCTGGCGGGTGTCCTGCGCCACAAGCACCGTCCACCCCAGCCTGGCGTATTCGCTCTTCAGCCCGGTGTCCGCGAATCCGATCAGGGTCGGAACGCCGCCCGCCAGGGTGGCGGTCAGGTAGCCCGCCGGCTGTCCGCGCAGGCTGGCGGCATTGTCCCTGATGGCCGCGAACTCCTCGGACTTCAGATCCATGGACAGAGTCACGTTGGGTGCGTAGATGAATGTCCCGTCTTCCTTCACCAGCGCGGTGCGCGCCCCGCCGCCGGGCTGGGCCCGCTGCAGCAGCGGGAACATGGTGGTGAGGTCGATCAGGGCATCGATGGCGCCGATGAAACGGTTGGACCCCTCCTCCACGATGGGCGCGCCGATGCCGATGTAGTTCGACCGGGTCACTTCGTCGTAGAGAATGTCAGTCACGCTGACCGCGCCCCGGCCGCTGGCATAAATAGCCTGCCAGAATTCTTCGTCGGCCTGGTAGTAGTCGAAGGTCTTGTGGGTTCCCGCGATGGCCGCGCCGCGCTCATCGGTGAGGGTGATGCGCAGGATGCGGCGGTCCGCCTCGCGGTGGCGGTTGAGCAGGCGCGAAGCCCGCGAACTGAGCATTTCCTTGACCAGCGGATCGGCGGCCGGAGTGTTCCACATCTTCTCGATCCGCGCCAGTTTCTCTTCAATGGCCGAAGTGGCGGCTCCCGCGTAGCTCCGGTTGGCCTCGGTCGCCGCGTCCACGACGATCGGATCGGCGCCCAGGGCCACGACGTCGATTACCCGGTCGTGAATGAACTGCGAGACTCCTCCCGCCGTGCTTTCGGCCATCACTTTGAAGTGCGTGCCGATGGTGTCCTCCAGTGAGCGGTCCGTGCGGGCCACCGTGAAGAGTCCGAACAGGGCCAGAGGAACTACCGTGAGCAGCAGTCCGATGAACAGCTTCCGTGGAGAGACCCGTACCTCGAGTTTGTCGGATGGCATGACCAAGTCCTCCTTGTTGCGCCTCGCCGGATGCGGGGATCGAATTCCCCGCCCCGAGGCGCACTGGTTGCACTGCGTGAACAAGGCTCTTTATCGCCGTGTTCCGCGAAGCTCCACAAACGGCAGTCAGGATTCCCAGGGAGAATGCGGCAAAGAGACTCGAACTGTCTCCTGGAAAGCGGCATGGGGGCGTCCCCCCCTGGCTACAGAATACAGGAGACGCGGTCCGGTGAAAAGCCCCGGAGAAACGGGCAGGCTAGGCGGAACGCCGGCCGGCCAGGCGCCGGTCCAGGTATTCCTTCAGCGCCACCGCGTTGTTCCGCTCCTGATCGCGCGAACTGTAGATCAGCGTCACCCGCGCGCGCCGCGCTTCCCGGAGGAGCGTCTCCCACGAGGAGGGATCGCGGTCCAGTTCCTCGAAGTAGCGGCGGCGGAATTCTTCCCACCGGGCCGGATCGTGGCCGAACCAGCGCCGCAGCGCGTCGCTGGGCGCCGCCTCTTTCACCCAGGCATCCAATCGCAGCGACTCCTTGGTAAAGCCGCGCGGCCAGAGGCGCTCGACCAGGTACCTTTTCCCGTCCGTCCGGGCGGGCGGTTCGTAGGCGCGTTTCAGAGCCAGCATGCCACCCCCTCTATATCTATTGTGCTACCGGCTCCGGGCGGATCAGAAATCGCGCACCGAGCCGTCCGGGGCGTTCAGGCGGGGCTGCAGGGCGGGCCGGCGGAAAGGGCGTGAGCGCGCCAGTTTCTCGTCGAAGGAGACGCCCAGGCCCGGCCCTTCGAGCGGCAGTGCGTAGCCTTTTTCAATACTGGGGTAGGGCGAGACCACATCGGTTTGGGCGTCGGAATTCGCCCAGGGCGCCTCGATCATGACCACGTTGGAAAGGGCCAGCGCGGCGTGCAGGGTCGCCGCCGTCCCCAATGCTCCCGCATTGTTGTGAGGGATCAGGTTCAGGTAGAAGACCTCGGCGAATGCCGCGATCTTGCGCATCTCGCTGATTCCGCCGCAGTGACACACGTCCGGGCGCAGGTAATTCACGTAGGAGTTCACCACCGTTTCGCGGAATTCCCACTTGTTGTGGTAGCGCTCGCCGATGGCCAGCGGGAGACGGGTTTGGGCGCGCACCAGCGCCATGGCCTGCGGATTCTCATGGCGTATGGGGTCTTCGATCATGAAGGGGCGGTAGAGTTCGGCCCGGCGCGCCAGTTCGATGGCCCACTCCGGGTCGTAGCGCCCGTGGCACTCCAGGATGATGTCCACCTCGCTGCCCACCGCCTCGCGGATGGCCGCCAGGTATTCGATCTGCTGGTCCACGGCCAGTTTGTGATCGTGCAGGTCCACCGCATCGTAGCTGTGGAAGGCGCGGAAGCGGATGGCGGTGAGGCCCCGCGCGACCCGCTCTTTCGCCTGCCGGGCCGCTTCCGCGGCGGTGTTGCCGCTGACGTGGCCGTACAGGCGCACCCGGGTCCGGGCCAGCCCGCCCAGCAACTGGTAGACCGGCACGCCGCAGGCCTTGCCTTTGATGTCCCATAAGGCCATGTCGATGGCGCTGATGGCCGTGCCGGTGGCCGGGCCGCCGCGCATGAAGCGCCGCCGGAAGCACACCTGCCAGAGATGCTCGACCCGTTCGGGGTCCTCGCCGATCAGGTAGGGGATCAGGTCCTTGAGCGTTCCCTCGGCGGCGTAAGGAAGGAAATGGTTGGCGGCGTCGCCGTAGCCGGTGATGCCGGCATCGGTTTCGATCTTGAGGAACACATCGCTGCCGGTGAGGATCGGCTCTACCCGGGTGATCTTCATGCGCCGGTTCTTTTCCTGTGCCGCCGCCGGTATGGCCGTTCCAGCAAGCGCCCGCGTCAGGAAAGCGCGCCGGTTGGTGCCGGCCTCTGCTTGCATCCCATCACCTCCGCAGGAGTTTCAGTTTCGGTGACAGGCTACATAACCCCCAAACTCCAGGGTTTGGGGGTTTTGTAGCCTGTCACCGAAACTCGGAAATCGCTATGATCATCTCATGATTCCGGCTCTTTTTCTGCTCTTTGCCGCGGCCGCGCCTTCCCCGGAACAGGAGATCACGCGCCTGCTGGATCGGAACCGCCGCGAGGTTAAACGTCTGTTCGCTCCGGCCGAGGCGAGCGCCCGCGCCATTCTCGCCGGCGGGCGCTACTTCGTGGCGGGCAGCGACCCGGGCTGGATCTCGGAAGCCACCGGCCGCGCGGGCGGCATCTACGTCGCCGCCGCCTTGCGCTCGGTTGAGGAAGCGCGCCCGGGCGACGTCGTTTGGCTGGCCTACTGGCCGGCGAGCTACCGGAAGGATGTGGAGCAGGCCCGCGCCCTGGAAGCCAAGGGGTGCGTAGTGACGGCCATGGGGCCGCGCCCGCCCTCCGGCGCCCCGCCGGTGAAGCGCTGGGTGGAGACCTTCACCGCCTGGGACGCGCGCCCCAACGCGACCCAGACCGGCAACGTCCTGGCGCTCTGGACGCTGACCGGGGAGACCGCTTCCGCCGCCGCCCGGCAGGGCCGCACCATCGTCTTCTGGAAAAGCTTCGGCATGCCCGGCGGCAAGGAACGCTACGAGAAGTACAAGGCGTTGAGCGTCCACGAGCCAGGCCAGCCCAGCATGCGGCCGGCCGCCCCGGGCGCTCTCGCGCGCGCCTACATTGACTACATCCAGCACATGGTCGCCCTGATCAACCGGAAAGAAGGAGCCAGCCTGCGGGCCGTGGCGGCGGAAATCCGGAAGCGGGTCGCCGCCGGCCGGCTGCCCCTCATGATGACCAATGCACACATGATGCCGCACGTGATGAGCGGCGACGGCCGCTGGTACCGTTTCCAGAAAGACGCCAAAGCCCTGGAGGCAGCCCTGGGAAAGAATGACTACCTGGTCTACCTGGGCTACTACCACCCCCTGCCCATGGACGTGTGGGACGCGTTGCGCCGGGCGGGAGCGCGGGCCGTCTGGATCGCCGTGCCGAGGCCCGACCAGAAGCTCGATTTCGCCAGCCACGGCGACCTGTTCATCGACCAGCAATGGCAGATGGGCGACGCCGCCGTTCCCGTGCCGGATTACGACGTGCGGATTCTGCCGGCCTCGGGAGTGGCGCAGCTATACATCCACGAGTTGCTGGCCGCCCACCTGGGAATGCCCTAAGCGGCCGGCTCTTCCTTGTAGATCCACGCCCCTAGCAGGGTCCCGGCCAGGACTTCAACCAGTCCGGCCGCCAGGCTGATGAGCAGCAGCCGGACCGGGAACATTCCCATGACCAGGGGCGGGACCACGGACATCAGGTACCCGATCACCCAGACGGCCAGCCCCGCGCGGAGCGC
>JADZAF010000222.1 GCA_020852755.1 Bryobacterales bacterium | reverse complement strand
GGGCGGCGAGTGGTTTTGCGCGGCGTTCGGTTTTTCCGAAAACGGCCCTTCATGAATGAGAGCTTCTTTTTGTTTTCATCGACTTCCTGGGTTCGTTCTGCAGGCACGCGTCCGGCGCGCAGGAAAGCCGGGGGATAACCCAGGGGCGGGGCCGGCCGGAGACGGGAGCGCGCGGCAGGAAGCTTCGATGGCATACACAATCACCCTTCCCGGTGTAGCACGGCGACAGAAGGCGGACGGGCACGAGTAGGGGGAAGTGTTTGAGGAGGGGGGAGATAGATAGTTGAAAAGCATGAGAACGCCGGCGGGGATGGAGGGGGAGCGATACGGTGGTAGTACTTCGCATACCAGTGGGGGAACTTACAGACGCGGCGGTGCGAGAGGTTACAATGGCCGTTGTGCGAACGTCGAACTTGGGTATGGCGGCAGCGGCGCTGCTCATTGCCTGCTGGTCCGCCGAGGGACAGCGTTCACCCTCTCTGGTCTTTTCACCCAGCGTCCTTTTTGTTGGCTCCGGACCTGCGCAACTCCGGATCTCAGTCGTCCGTGGCCAGAGCACCGGTCTCAGTGTCAGGTGGAACGGCGTGGATAAGCCCCCGGCCGTGAGTCCCGGCTCCAGTTTCATCGGCGGTTACCATATAGACCTCACCGCAGAGGAACTGGCCGCCCCTGGCATGGCGGAAGTCTCCCTGGTGGATGCAATCAGCGGAGTCACCATCCATTCGAGTTTCATATTCATCGGTTACAACGTCGTTCCCAACGACGTAGTCTATGATCGCGCCCGCAATCGCTTCTATCTGACCACTCCGGCTCAGTCGAACGATCCCGCCTTTCCCGGGGATTCTCTGGTCGCGCTTGACCCGGACACTTTCCAGCCGGGGCCCGTCGTCGCCATCGGCAAATATCCGACCAGCCTGGCCCTATCCGACGACGGCGCCTCTCTCTATGTGGCGGTAGACGGAGATGGCCTGGTGCGCCGGGTCAACCTCGACACTTTCACGGTGAGCAGCGACTTTCGCGTGCGGCCGGCCATCACGGGTGCGGTCACCAAATACGCTCGAAGCGCTATTGCCGTCATGCCGGGTAACCCACAGACCGTCGCCGTTTACCAGCATGCCGACATTTCCAGTTCGCGCACCCGCATCGCGATCTACGATAACGGCCAGAGGCGCGGCAGCGAGATCGCCTCTTTCGACGGCTACGATAGCCTCCTTTTCACTCCCGATGGCAAGTCGCTGTTTCTGGGCAGCTACGCCAATTTCAATAGCCCGCAGTCTGTCCTCCGCTATTCCGTGGATGCCACCGGCGTTCCGGCGCAGACGCCCGCGAGCATTGACGGCGGCGGTCCCATTACCATCCGGGACGGCATCCTGTATACCTCGCGCGGGACCCTCATTGATATAGAGAAGATGCAGGTGAGGGGTCTGCTCGGCGTGGGCGGCGGCGTGGCCGTGGACCCCGTCAACCAGAGAATTCTGGCTGCGTACTTTGTACGTGCCGCCAACTGGCAGGACTATCCACAATTTCTCCAGGCTTTTGACTTAGCCACTCAGGAGCCGCTGGGCGGGCAGTCGCTTGATTCGTGGTATTACTTCGGCGCCGGCGACAATCCGGGGCTGCGACTCATTCGATTCGGCGCCGACGGCCTTCTGTACACCGGCAGCAAGGCTCTGCTGCTCTTCCATACTCCCCTTGCCGGGCCGGCGCCGCTGACGGAAGCGCGCGCGGTCGTGAATGCGGCGGGTCAGCACAGTGGGTGCGTCGCACCGGGAGAGATCATCAGCATCTACGGGGCGAACCTGGGCCCGGCGGCGCCGGCCTCCGCCCATCTGAATCCCTCCGGGTCCTACGATCCGGCGCTGAGTCATGTGCAAGTGTGGTTCGATGAGACTCCCGGAACTCTCCTTCTGGCATACCACTCGCAGCTCAACGTCATTGCACCCTTCGAAATGAAGCCGGATACAACCGTGAACTTGCAGGTCTGGCACTTCGGCATTCCGTCAGCGCGGATTCCGTTGTGTGTTGCGGCCACTGCCCCGGCGCTGTTCACGCGCGACGCCGGAGGCAGCGGCCCGGTTGCGGTGGTCAACCAGAACGGCTCCATCAACGCACCGTCCCGGCCGGGCAGTTGGATCTCGGTGTTCGGAACCGGCGGCGGCGCCCTTCCAGGCGCAGCGAATGGCGCCCTTGCGCGCTCGGCTCAAAGGCTGAATGCGACGGTGCGGGCCACCCTCGGCGGGCGGGAAGTTCCGGTGCTGTACGCCGGTTCGGCGCCTCTGATGCCGCACGGACTGTTCCAGGTCAACCTGCAACTTCCGGCAGACGCGCCCACCGGCATTGTACCGATCACCATTTCCGTGAACGGGCACGTCAGCCCGGAAGGAGCCGCCCTTGAGATCCGCTAGCGTATGGCTGCTCGCCGCAGCGTCCTTGCAGGGCGCGGTGATGTTCGAGCCGAACCGGGGCCAGTCAGCGGCCGGCGTCGACTTTGTGGCTCGCGTGCCGAACGGAGTCCTGGGTCTGAATGCCGGACGGATGGAGTTGGAGCGGCGCGACGGAACGCGTGCCTCCATCCGCCTCCTGGGCGCCAGCAACCGTTCGCGGAGCGTTGCCGAAGCACGCGCACCGGGCGTGAGCCACTACGCCATCGGGTCCGATGCCTCGCGCTGGATCTGGGATGTGCCGCGCTACTCGCAGGTCCGCTTCGCGGGGGTCTACCCGGGAATCGACATCGCCTGGCACGGCAGGAGCGGCGATGTGGAATTCGATTTTCTCGTTGCGCCGGGCGCCGACCCGTCCCGCATCGCGCTCCAGTTTTCGGAGCCGGTGCGTCTCACCTCCTCCGGAGAACTCGTCAGCGGCCCCGCCCTTTTGCGGCGGCCCGCCGCCTGGCAGACGGTGAACGGCGCACGGGCGCCGGTGCACATCGAATTTTCCGTTCGCGGAAAGTCTCGCGCGCGATTGAAGTTGGGGCCCTACGACCGGTCGCGGCCCCTGACCATCGATCCAACCATCGTGATGGCAAGCTTCCTGGGAGGCTCCGAGAACGAGGGCGATTCCAGGATTGCGGTCGGAACCGATGGAGCGATATACCTGGCGGGCGCCACGGCGTCGGCCGATTTCCCCGCCTCCCTGCCCCCCGGAGCGCTGCTGAACCGGCCCGTGGCCCTGCTTGCGCCGGATGTTTATGTCACCAGGATCAAGCCGGACGGCGCCGCCCAGGACTGGTCGCTCTTTCTTGGCGGAAATGGCGCGGAGAGCGTGATGGGCTTGCGGCGCGACTCGCTGGGTAATCTGTTCATACTGGGCGGAACCGGTTCGCCGGATTTTCCGGTGACTTCCGGCGCGTACCAGTCGAGCATCCACCGCTTCCTGACAGACCTCTTCCTGGTCAAACTCGACGCACAGACCGGCCGCATCAAGGCCAGCACGTTTCTCGGTGTGCCCAGCTCCTCGGCGCTGCTGGCGGTCGATTTTTCGGGCGGCGTCTACGTCGCAGGCACCCACAATGACAATGCGTTCAAGACCACTCCAGGCGCCTATCAGCCGAACACCATCCCGCCCCACAGCAATGATCTGCACGGTTTTGTCCTGCGCCTGAATTCACCGGCAACCGCGCTGGTCTATGCCACTCTTCTCGATTTCGCGAAGATCTCGGCCATGGAGGTGGACGATTCCGGAAACGCGGTGCTGGGCGGCACGGTCAATGCCTTTGCCCCTTCGGGCGCCCCGAGATTCCAGGCTGTAAATCCCATACCGGGGGTGAATCAGGAGGTCAGCGGCCAGGCATTCATTTGCAAGCTGAATCCGACCGGAACGGCCATGGTATTTGCCACGCAATTGCACGGCGATGCAGGCTACTCTTCCGTGTCTGACCTGAAAGTCGCATCCGAGGGGACTATTCACGTCCTGGGCTACGCGTCTCCCCATAACTTTCCCCTGGTAAGTCCACTTGACCTCGACCCACCGGCATCGAGTTCATCGAACGATGAGGCCCCGTATTGGGCAAAGCTACCGCCCGGCGGCGGCCACCTGGTCCAGTCCACGGTGCTCTACGGACCACAGTTCATCACGGCTCCTTCCCTGGCGTACTCGCAGACCCTTCGACTCGCACTGCCGCCGGGCGGGCAGCCTTGTTTCCTGAATGCGGGCTCCGCCTCGCTGCAACAGACGCCGGGGGCTCTGGTCGGCAAAGTCCAGGATCACGACACCTACTCCTACGGCGGCACGCTGGTCTGCGTGAACTCCGATGGAACGGGATTGAACACCAAAACCATGCTGCCGGCTGGAGCCGCCTATTCGGAAGTGGCGGCGGCGCCGGACGGCACTCTGCTGTTCACCGGAACGGCGCGGGAGAATTACCGTACCACGCCCGGTGCGCTACAGCCCCGGTTCGGCGGCGGGGTCATGCACGACCAGTTCTACCCATATGCCCTCGACTACGCCGACGCCTTTGTTGCGCGGCTCTCGTTCGATAACCCGCTGCCCCGGGTCCGATCGCTGATTCCGGAAACGATGTTGCTGGTACCGTACTTCCATGGCACCTTCAGCGTCGACGTGTACGGCTCAGGGTTCGCTCACGGAATGGAGGCGGTATTCAACGGCCAGCCGGTAACCAGCCGCTTCGTCGATGAGGGCCGTATCATCCTCTCCAACATCGACTACGCCGCGGTTCAACCCGGCGCGAACCAGATCGGCCTGTCTCTGGCCGGTCCGGGCGGGGGGACTTTCCAGGCTGTCTTTACGGGCATCAATCCGACCCCGGCCGCGCCGAGCCTTTCACCGGCCATGGTCGCTCAGGGCGCAGGCGAAACCAAGGTTGTGATTCGCGCCGTGAATCTCGCGCAGAACACCACTCTCTACTGGAACGGGAAGCCGCGCGCGGCTCAGTTCGTCGCCGATGGCCCGTCGTTTCGATCCGGCCATTTCGAACTCATGATGGGCGCCGACGAACTGGCGACGCCATCCGCCGCAGAGGTCGCCCTGAGCAATCCGGCGCCCGGAGGCGGCATGTCGCCGTCCGCGCTCTTTGCCGTTCAACCCGCTTCGGGTGACGGAGTGCCGGTGCTCAACGCAATTACGGCGCCCGTGGTTTTTGGGGGTTCCGCGGCGCCGGGGCCAAAGCTCAGTCTGGCCGGGAGCGGCTTTACCTCTTCCACCCGCGCTTACTGGGATGGCTCGGAAGTCCCGGCGGAACTGGTCTCGCCGTCACGCATCGATATCACTCCGCCGGCGGCCGACCTGGCGCGTTGGGGCGCACACTCTATCCACGTCGTCAACGGGGTTTACCGTTCGGCCGCCGTTCGCCAGCTTGTCGCGCGCGCAATCAACGGCGCGGGATACGCCGCTGCCGATCCCGTCAACCAACGGCTGTACGTCACGGTGGCCCCATCCGGCGACCCGCAAAAAGCCGACCTCGCGATCTTCGACCTGCGCACCGGGGACCAACTCGGCACGGTGCCCGATATCGTTCAGTCGCCGCTGGATCTGAAAGTGAGTTCAGACGGGCACTACGTCTACCTCGCCAGCGCGTCTCGCACGGGAAGAATCACGCGTTACGATGCTCTCCTCGGCGCGGTAGACCTGCAATGGGAGTTCGAAGCCACGACCAGCTCCGCCGGGAGCGTGGCAAGCCTGTTGCCCGTGCCAAACTCCCCGGAAGCGCTGATCGTATGGTCGAACACGCACGGCGTGACCATTTTCGACCGCGACCGCCCCCGGTGGACCGCCGCGCGAGCGATGGGGTTCTCCGCCGGGGATACACCGGCCTTTGCCACCGCTTCGCGCATCTATCTGCATCCCGCAAACGGCACTTGCTGGCGCTGGATGGAGTACGATGGCTTCGGCATCTCGGGCGGAACGCCCTCGTGCGCCGGGGATGCCGGGCCTGATGTAGTCCGCGATGGCGGCTTCACGTACCTGACCGATGGTTCCCGCGCGTATGTGGTCGCGAAACCCGCGCTCACTTACACGGGATCGCACACGCAGGCGGCTTTTCTTCCCGATCTGCCGCGGCGCCGGATACTCCAGGCCACTGCGGCCGGGCAGATTACGGAGTTCAATCTCGATACGGAACAACAGATTGCCAAGGCAACTATCCCGGCTTCGAGCTACTCTCCGCCAATGATGCTGAACGGCGCGGATGGCGCGGCTATCCTGGTGACGTCAAGCTGGCTCGGCATGCTTCCGTAGCGCTACCGGATCGCCAGCGCCACGCCCACCTGGCTGGGATTCCCGCCGGCGACCACCAGCAGCGCCGCCTGCCCGGGCGCCACACCATCCGGGATCCGGATATTGATCTGCATCAGGCCGGCAATCTGACCGGGCGCGGGTCCCGCATAAAGAACCGGGGCCGGCTGCCCACCTACCAGCGCACGGATCGGCAGATCCAGCCGAGGCAGCGGCGCGCCGGCAAGCGCGCCATCCGCCAGGACCGGCACTGTAAGTCCGAGGCCTGTCGCGAGCAGCGCCACCGCACCGCCTCGCGCCACCGGGTTGTCCGAACCGTGGTACGTTACGGATCCGTCCGCCGCAACATTCAGCGCCGCCGCCAGCCCCAGTCCCGAGGAATTCGCCGTAAACACAGCGGGATTGCTCTCCGCCACGGGTGCTCCAGAAGAGAGCCGGCGTGAAGGTGACCGTGCAGGCGGCGCAGGATCGGCGCGCGCCGGCCTGGCGCGGGTGCCGCTCCCGGGAGGGCCGGCCGCAAGGAAGGGCTGTCATCGTATTCTGAATCAGGCTTGGTACTTCGATGAAACGCCTGCTGATCGGGCTGATGGCTGCAACCGCGGCGGCCGGCCAGACTCTGTCCTGGGGAATCAAGGCGGGAGTTGGGTTGAACGCGCTGTTGAAGGCCGAAGGCGGCTACCGCGCCGGGACGCAGCGCTACACCCTGGGGCCCGCGCTGGAGCTTTCGCTGCCCCTGGGGTGGAAGGCGGAGTTCGGGGCTCTCTACAAGCGGTTCGACCATGCCGGTCCTACCGAAACTGCTCCGCTGAAAGCCAATCCCATGAAATCAACGCGACAACAGATGGGCAGGGCATGCAACTTTCAGTGCGCAAACTGTCAACGCTTCACTGGGTCGCCGCATCGTTGCAGTGCTGTCGTCCGCCACGGCGGGCGTTCACGCCAGTTTCGGCCCCCATGCAAGCCTTTTTGCGTCCGGCGACGGGCTTCAGGGTGTGGCGGTTGACGAACGGCAAAATGTTCTGGACTGGACGGGGAAGCCCACCCGTATGGAATTGCGGATCGTTTTAGCACCGGCGAAAACCGTGCTCCCGGCGCGTTAACCAAGCTCCGAAGAAGAAGACGATGCTACGCATCGGCTGATAGGGTGACACGTCACCCCGGTACGGGTTGGCGTATGCGAACGTTGCGTTCGCAGGCGTGAACGTCTTTGTTGCGAGCGTCTTAGCGCTGTCGACCCAACTCGTTTTGCGAAATCTGGGCACCGTGACGGTGAGCAGGCCGCAGTTGTTCGCCATGGCGACGATCTGATCGTGGCGGCAGGCGGCAAGCACCCGATGCAGGCACGGTTGGCGATGCAGCGGGCGGTCTGCCGTCAACTCGGCGCCAGACCACTTGGGCACCAGGCATTCCATTACTTCCATTACCGCTGAGCTGCCATCCGCCGTCTTCACCTTCCTGCGCTGGATCTCGAAACCGCCGTCCGGAATCCAGGTTTCAACCAGCTCGCTGCCGCTGTTCATAATCTCCACAGATGGATGTGACGGTTAATTGTATTTAGCCGTCACGGTGGGAGGCAGGGCCGATCCGGCCGATGGAATCCTGGCCGGGACGGGATGGAGTGAGGCGCGTGGCCCGGCTTTGACAAATGTGACGGCTGCGGAACTATAGCCGTCACGCCCCCACCGGCCTTGGGACCCTTCCGGCGCTCCGGGCCGCGGGTGGGTGGACGGCACGCCGAGCGTAGCGGGAGCTTCCGAAAACAGGTTGATAGGTTGATACCGCGCGGCGGGGTGGGGCTTATATGGTAACGTATGTGTTACCATTAAACCAGTGAAGGAAATTGAGATCCGGGAGTTCCTGGACGCCTCCGGCCGGTCGCCGTTTGCGCGCTGGTTCGAGGGCTTGAACGCGGTCGCGGCGGCGCGGGTGACCGTGACGTTGACGCGGCTCAGCCAGGGAAACTTCTCGAATGTCGAAGGCGTGGGCAGAGGCGTCTACGAGATGAAGATCGACTTCGGGCCGGGGTACCGGATCTACTTCGGCAAGGACGGCGAGCGGATCGTGATTCTGCTGGGCGGCAGTTCAAAGAAGCGGCAAGGCGCCGCGATCACGGCGGCGCAGGCGGTCTGGGCCGAGTACAAGCGCCGCAAGAGCAGCAAGGAGTAATGAGATGGCACTGACCAAAGCGTTTCGGGAGACGGTTTACGAACGTGCTCAGCGGGATGCCGGGTTCCGCAAGGCGCTACTGACGGAAGCGATGAACGCGTATCTGGGCGGCGATGAGGCCACGGGCAAAGCGGTGTTGCGCAACGTCATCAATGCCACTATCGGTTTCGAGCAGTTGGCCGCGGATCTCCAGAAGCCGAGCAAGAGCCTGCATCGCATGCTTGGCCCGAGTGGCAACCCCAACACGGCCAGCTTTTTCGCGATTCTCCAAGTGCTCCAGAAGCGAGTCGGGGTGAGGCTGACCGTGAAGGCGGCGTGATGGCGGGTTGTCAACCGTGTCAACCGTTGTCAACCAGAATCCGGGCGCCTGGCTGGGGACAGCGTGGGATGTTTCTACCGGCTGGAAACCGGCGCCAGGAAGGACCCCGGCGAGTTCGGCGCGGGCGGCGGCGAGGATGTGTTCGGCCTCCTCGCCCGAGAGTTTGCGGCGGGCGCGGAGGGCTTCGGCGAGGCGGTGGAGCGACGAGCCGACGAGGCATTAGGGTATGATGCACCCGCCGACAACGCAACTGAGCTCGGCAACATCGCAGTCGACGCCATAACGGGCGGAGTGCTTGCCTACCCCGGCGGCAAGATTGCGGACGCGCTATTCCCAATCCCGAACGTGCAGCGGGAGATCGCCCTCTTGCGATTTGCTCATAGGCGATCAACCCGACCGGCGCGCATCCAAGCCGCTCAGCTGAATGCCGAGCGTCAGGCCTTGTTCAATTCCGGCGTCGCTGGCGTCGCCGGGGGCGTCCCGACAGAATCGACGAAGTGGATCTGGCAGTGGTTTACTTCGCAAACCGCGACACAGCAGCAGCCCGCAAAGAAGAAGAAAGAGGTCGTGACATCCCGGATCTGCTACGAGGATGGCACATGCACACAGTAGGTGCCGGATGCCACATCAAACGCGGGAACAAGATCGCTTTGAAGAGCTGCGCCCGCATTTTCGTCGGTGGCTAAGACTGTTCGGACTTGTCCTGGCTGCGGCGCTTGTTTGCACAGTAATCACCTACGGGTCCGATCCGCTCTTACGAGTTGGCCCCTCGACACGGTTGATCATCTCCGTGTTCGGCTGCGTAGGGTTGGCGGGCTTTGCGCTGCTCGGCGGGTTGCTCGTCGGCGAGTGGCTGCTTGAGAGATACTCTGACAGCCGGAGGAGCGGTCGGTGATGCAGCATTTCACCGACGCAGAGACCGGCCTCGATTACTTCGGGGCG